>NZ_JBBBEI010000080.1:0-1841 GCF_037132455.1 Huijunlia imazamoxiresistens
GAATTTGTCCTCAACGGCAAGCCCTTCGTCATCCGTGCCGCCGAACTGCACTACCCCCGCATTCCCCGCGAATACTGGGAACACCGCATCCAGATGTGCAAGGCCATGGGCATGAACACCGTCTGCATCTACCTGTTCTGGAACCTGCACGAACCCCGTCCCGGCCAGTTCGACTTTACCGGCAACAACGACGTGGCCGAATTCGTACGCCTGGTGCAGAAAGCCGGCATGTACTGCATCGTCCGCCCCGGCCCCTATGTCTGCGCCGAGTGGGAAATGGGCGGACTGCCCTGGTGGCTGCTCAAAAACAAGGACCTGTCCATCCGCGACCGCAACGACAAAAATTATATGGAGCGCACCCGCCTGTTCTTCAAAGAGGCCGCGGGGCAGCTCGCGCCCCTGCAGATCCAGAACGGCGGCAATATTATTATGGTGCAGGTGGAGAACGAATACGCTACCTACGGCTCCGATGGCGCCTACATGGCCGACATCCGCGACGCTGTCCGCGAGGCCGGCTTTGACAAGGTGCAGCTCTTCCGCTGCGACTGGTCCTCCAACTTCAACCGCTATTCCCTGGACGGGGTGGCCACCACGCTGAACTTCGGCGCCGGTTCCAACATCGACAACCAGTTCAAGACCTTCAAGGAGCAACATCCCAATGCGCCCCTGATGTGCAGCGAGTACTGGACGGGCTGGTTCGACCACTGGGGCAAGCCCCACGAAACCCGCTCCATCAGTTCGTTCATCGGCAGCCTCAAGGACATGATGGACCGCAGGGTATCCTTCAGCCTGTACATGGCCCATGGCGGCACCTCCTTCGGCCAGTGGGGCGGCGCCAATGCCGGCCCGTACTCGCCCATGGCCACCTCCTATGATTACAATGCCCCCATCGACGAGCAGGGCAGTCCCACCGATAAGTTCTATGCCGTCCGCGACCTGCTGAAGAACTATTTGCAGGAAGGAGAGGTGCTGCCCGAGGCGCCGAAGCCCCTGCCGGTAATTACCATCCCCTCCTTTGAACTGAAGGAAGTGGCACCGCTGTTTTCAAACCTGCCCCAGGCCAATCAAACCGAAGACATTCGGCCCATGGAAGCTTTTGACCAGGGCTGGGGCCGTATCCTGTACCGCACCCAATTGCCGGCCTCCAGGCAAAAGCGCCGGATGGTCATTACCGAGGTCCATGACTGGGCAACGGTATTTGTCAACGGCAAACCGGTAGGCAAGCTGGACCGCCGCCGCGGCGACAGCACGGTAGTGCTTCCCCCCACCGCTGCAGGTGCCCAGCTGGATATTTTGGTGGAAGCCACCGGGCGGGTCAACTACGGCCCGGCCATCAAGGACCCCAAGGGCATTACTGAAAAGGTAACGATTACCGAAGGCACTACTTCAAAAGAGCTGAAGGGCTGGCAGGTGTACAACTTTCCCGTGGAGTACGAATTCCAGAAAACCCGCAAATTCACCAAAGGGGCGGTGCAGGGCCCGGCCTGGTACAAGGGCTCCTTTAGCCTTTCCAAAACCGGCGATGCCTTTTTGGACATGAGCACCTGGGGCAAGGGCATGGTATGGCTCAACGGCCACAACCTGGGCCGCTTCTGGAAGATCGGCCCCCAGCAGACGCTGTTCATTCCGGGTGTATGGCTGAAGGAAGGGCAAAACGAGCTGATCGTGCTGGACGTGGACGGCCCCTCGGCCCGCAAGGTGCAGGGCCTGCCCAGGCCGGTGCTGGACAAGATCAGTCCCGATGCGACGCTGTTGCACCGCGTGGGAGGCCAGGAGCTGAAGCTGGAGGGTGAAACCCCGGTTCAGGCAGGCTCTTTTACGGCCGGTGCGGACTGGAAGGA
>NZ_JBBBEI010000081.1:0-1682 GCF_037132455.1 Huijunlia imazamoxiresistens
AACGTCAGTTTGTCTAAAAACTGATGTTTTGTTCGAATCTAAGGATTAATAAAGTCGTTACAAAGCCTTATGCGGCAGCTTTTCCCTGGGACAGATAAAAAGCAGAGAAAAAAATGGAATAGAACATGGGCTCTGAAAATGCTTTTAAAAGGGTCGTTTTAGTAAAAAATGTCTGCGCAAGTGCCCGCAGGTACTCTTTCAGTGCATTTTTATCAAGAATGTTCATTAGGCGGCGCAGGTTAAAAGCGGTGAACATGAAGCCCACGTCAGCGCTGGCCCTTTTTATTCCTTTTTTGGTGCTCACAAAGTAAAAGCCCCACTGCCGCTTTACAATGCCATATGTGTGCTCAATAATGGCTTGCCGCTTTTTGTATGTGTCGGAATCTGATTCAATGTTTTGTTTGTTTTGATCTACATAGGGCTGATACTCGCTGCGTTCAATCAGCCTTCCCTTTTTGTTTTTAGTACATCGGCTTAGTGCAGGACAAGTACTGCAGGCAGAGGTTTTATAATGTTTTACATGGTACAGGTAACGCTCTTTGCTTTTAACGTACCAACTACCATTGGTAAGCAGTATACTTCCCTGCGGACAAGTGTAGTTATCATTTTGTGCATCGTAGCTAAACTTATCAAAGTTGTAATTATCATCGGGAGCAAAGCTGGCCACGCCTGGTATAGCTACCATCAGCTCTATTCCCATCTCTATACCCCTCTTCAGCTCACTGCCTGTGTGATAACCTTTGTCATAAAGGGCCGTAAAGTCTGTGTGGCCCAGTATCGTTTTGGCCCTGCGCAGCATGGCGCCCATGGCTTTGCTGTCGTTTTCATTAGTGACTTTATAATCTAGGGTAATGTTATGCCTGGCATCCACGGTGGTTTGCACATTATAAGCCACTTCAGTAATGCTATTACGGATGATCATCTGCCGACTGTCCGGATCTGAGGTGCTTATCTGGGTTTCACCAGAATTTAGCAACTGTTCACTAAGCTGGTTGTATTTTTCCTTTCGTTGGTTTTGCTTTTCAATCTGCTGCTGAATAGTTTTTCTGTTTTCTTCATCGGCTTCTTCCAGTGCCTGGTTGTACTCATCTAATCGCTTCTCTATGTACTGCAGGTGCTGCGTGATCTTGCTCTCATTGAAGTTGTTCTTTTTGCTGTTCTGGGCCCGAAGTTTGGTGCTGTCGCCGGCTATCAGTTTGCCACCAATAAGGTCAAAGCTTTTTGCTATGGATACCGTGTGGCGAAACACCTTTCGAATAGCCTTTTCATTGTCTTTTCTAAAATTCGAGATGGTATTATGATCGGGCACCAATTGGTGAAGCAGCCACATAAGTTCGACATTTCTTTTGCATTCCTTTTCAAGTGCCCTGGAAGAACGTATGGAGTTTAAATAGCCATACACATAGAGCTTCAGCAGATCTCTGGGATTGTAAGGCGGTCTGCCTTCCGGGGAAGACTTTATGCGAAAGTTAAACTGTGCAAGATCAATGCTGTTTACAAACAAGTCGATGATGCGCACTTCATTGTCTTCATCAATAATTTCATCGAGACTTCGAGGAAAAAGAACAGCTTGTGTGCGGTCTGTACCTTGAATGTACTGCATGCAGTAAAGATAACAATAAGCACTTACCTATGCCTTTCTGAACAGACTCAAATGACAATAGTTTTTAGACAGTTTGACG
>NZ_JBBBEI010000083.1:0-1640 GCF_037132455.1 Huijunlia imazamoxiresistens
GGGAATCCCTGAAAATAGCTTTTCCAGAGGCTTACTGATCAGATCGGTAGGCCTCTTTTTATTATTGAAGGGTATGTTCGGGGGTTGATTGTCAGGGGTTTTTTGGTATTGGAATGTACTTTTCCTGTCGGCCGTGCCGGTTCAGAAAGTTCACTCTCTGCAAAGTATGCTCTCAAGCGGCTTTCTTTCGTTCCTTGCTGCCACTCCTGCGCTTGGCGATGGTAACGGCATTGGCGCACAGAAGGCCAAAGAAAATCCAGCCCACTTCCGTAGCCTGCGTACGGGCCTTGACCTTGTCCAGCAGGTAATGCAGCTTTTCCCTTCCAAAGCTGCCCTCCAGCCGTGTGCCTCTCAGTGTGCCCAGGGCCGAGCGCATAGCTGCTTTCTGCTCGCCTTCACGCCCTTGCTTTCCCTTGGGCACAAAGCAGGTAGCAATACCATTTTCGGTGCAATATCTGCGATTCTCATTGGTAGCATAAATAGCATCAGCTGCCATCTGCGAGCACTTTCCGGTATAACGCTGTTGTAACTGGATGGAACTTTTCAGCCGTGTGCCTTCATTGAACGCCTCAAAACTTAGAAACTCAATAAAGCAGATCCCATCCACCCACACTTTATTGACCTTGCAGCCAAACTCCACCGGCTTGGTTTCCTTGCCCCGGATAATAGCCCTGAGATATGGCTTGTGCAAGGAAACCATGCGACCCGGCACCCTGGCTTCTCCTTCCATATAGTGCCGCCATTGCTGCTGTTTTACCTCCTCAATGGTGCGCAGATAACCCTCCTGGCTGTTCTTCAGGCGCAGGGAAGGATGCTTTTGTCTTAGGGCGGTGATGCGCCCAACCAATCGATGGAGGTATTGGAGCAGGCTGCGGCAGATCTTTTTATTCTTGCGGTGGCTCTTCTTTCTCAGGCGGGCAAAGGAAAGGTAAGCCGCCTTTTGTTTGAGGTGGTTCACCCGGCTTTTTCGAAGGCCTGCTTCACGCAGCAGCTGGTTCAAAAAGGTAAAGGCCTGGGTGCAGCATTTCCATATCAGTTTGACATCTGTAGGATAGGTGATGAAGCTCTCGTAGCAGGTAGCATCCACCATGCCCAGATGGGGATGGTGCAGATCATCTTTCCAGTGAGCGGCCAGATGCACCTGCCATTTGTCTATGTCCAGGTAGGAAGAAAGGCGCCTTCGCCAGCGTCCCGGTAAGTCGTCATCGCGGATGCGTACGCCGGCTTTAAGGTGGATATCGCAGAAGCGCTGCATGGCCCAGTCGGTATTGAGCCGTTCAATGAGCAGGGCGTCACTGAGGCCATGGTAGTGTTTCAGGATCATCAGGGCGATACCGCCCTTGGTGGTCAGCCAGGCGCTGCGTCCTTTGCCGCTTTGTTCCCTCTTGGTTGCAGGAACCAAGGCAGCGAGCTGATCGAAAGGTATGGCTCGGTAGAGTTTGCCCAGATCAGTTTGAGAGAAGGAGGCTTCTCCGAACCGGGCCATAAATTCGGCAAGGAGATTGGTGTACATTGACTGTTATTTTAATTGTTTCTGCCTCACTTTGGACACATTTAGTGCCATTGTGAGGCTTTTTTACAGCCAATGCACACCTTAATCTATTGATAATTAACCTATTGGAATTTTCAGGGATTCCCTA
>NZ_JBBBEI010000084.1:0-1566 GCF_037132455.1 Huijunlia imazamoxiresistens
CTCTGGGGACTGGCCTTCAAACCCAATACCGACGACATCCGTGAAGCCCCGGCCCTGGAGATCATCGACCACCTGGTAGCCGCCGGCGCTACCGTAAAGGCCTTCGACCCCGAAGCCATGCCCAACGTAAAAGCCCTGATCGGCGACAAGATCGCTTTTGCCGCTTCGCAGTACGAAGCCCTGGAAGGCGCCGACGCCCTGATCATCGCTACCGAGTGGAACGAGTTCCGCACCCCCGACTTCTCGAAGCTGCAAAGCGCGCTGAAGCAGCCGGTAGTATTCGACGGCCGTAACCTGTTTGAGGTAGCTTCCATGGAAGAAAAAGGTTTTTATTACGAAAGCATCGGACGGCCTTCTGTGCTGACCGCTCAAAAATCCAATTAATTATGAGCAGGGAGAAAAAACGCGTTCTCATTACCGGTGGTGCAGGCTTCCTGGGCTCGCACCTTTGCGACCGCTTTATTGCCGAAGGCTTCCATGTTATTGCCATGGACAACCTTATTACCGGGGACCTGAGAAACATTGAACATCTGTTTCCGCTGCCGCAGTTCGAGTTTTACCATCACGATGTGACCAAGTACATTCACATCCCCGGCAAGCTGGACTATATTTTACACTTTGCCTCGCCGGCTTCGCCGATCGACTACCTCAAAATCCCGATCCAGACGCTGAAGGTAGGCGCCATGGGCACGCACAACTGCCTGGGCCTGGCCCGCGCCAAGGGTGCCCGCATCCTGGTGGCCTCCACTTCGGAAGTGTACGGCGACCCGCTGGTGCACCCGCAGACCGAGGAATACTGGGGCAACGTAAACCCCGTAGGCCCCCGCGGCGTGTACGACGAAGCCAAGCGCTACCTCGAAAGCATTACCATGGCCTACCATAATTTCCATGGCGTGGAAACCCGCATCATCCGCATCTTCAACACCTACGGACCGCGGATGCGCCTCAACGACGGCCGGGCTCTGCCCGCCTTTATCGGCCAGGCACTGCGGGGCGAGAACCTGACGGTGTTCGGCGACGGCAGCCAGACCCGCTCGTTCTGCTTTGTGGACGACCTGGTGGAAGGCATCTGGCGCCTGCTGCTGAGCGATTACCCCATGCCGGTGAACATCGGCAACCCCTCGGAAATTTCCCTGCTGGATTTCGCCCGCGAAGTGCTGTCCCTCACCGGCGGCAAGGTGGACATCGAGTTCCGTCCCCTGCCGGCCGACGATCCCAGGCAGCGCCAGCCCGATATCACCAAGGCCACGGAACTCCTCGGCTGGCAGCCGAAGGTGGGCCGCAGGGAAGGCCTGGAAAAAACCTTCCAGTACTTCAAAAGCCTTCCCCGTGAGGAATGGGTGAAGGAGCCGAAGGAATTTTTAAGCAACTAAGCAAACATCCCTGCCGTTCCCCGGAACGGCAGGGTGTTTTCTAAAGCGGCATCGCCCCAAAATAGTTGTCCTTTGCGGACCATAAATCAATCTATGTATAATCAGCTTATTGCCAGGCAGGAAAAGCTGGCCGTGATCGGTCTGGGCTACGTAGGCCTGCCCATCGCCCTGGAGTTCGCCAAAAAAATCTCCG
>NZ_JBBBEI010000085.1:0-1531 GCF_037132455.1 Huijunlia imazamoxiresistens
GGCTACCGTTAGGACACATTAAAGGCTGAGCCTGGTTTGAAGAATGCAAGCAATGAAGATGGTTGCAAGAATAGAATAACTTGCAAGAAAGGCCGGTATGGAAAGTATAAGTCACCGGGAAAACTATATGGGTAAGTTTGGAGATAAGCGCCTGGATAAGCGAGCTGCTCAATTATCAGCCCTGTTGTTTTTTGGCGGCTCCAGCAGTATTCATGGCATTACCACTGCCGAGGCGGAACAAAAGGGGGCCTATCGCTTTTTGAGCAATTTCAGAGCTGAGGAGGACATTATAATAAAGGCTGTAAAAGAAAGAAGCAGCTACCTGTGCAAAGGCCGGGAGGTGCTGGTGATCCAGGATAGCAGTGAGATCAATGTGGAAAACCATCACAATCGCCTGGTTCCTGACAGCGGTATCGGGCCCACAGGCAATAATAAAGATATAGGCTTTTTCCTGCATACTTCTTTGGTATTGGATGCCCATAAAAAAACCGCCCTGGGCTTTTCCGACATCCAACTCTGGCACCGGGCACAAGACAAGGAAAACAAAGCGCAAAGGGGTTATAAAAATCAGCCCATGGAGGAAAAGGAATCCAATAAATGGATAAAGGCCTGCAGGGAAAGCCAAACTCATTTGGCCGGGGCACAAAGCCTCACCTTTATTGAAGACCGCGAAGGCGATATCTATGAGCAGTTTGCCACTATACCCGATGAACGTACGCATTTGCTGGTGCGCAGCCGCGATAACCGGAAGCTCGCCAGCGGAGAGCGGCTTTTTGACTACCTGGCGGCACAACCCCTTGCCGGCACCTATGAGGTAGAGATCGTAGGCGACATTCGCAAAGGGGTGGAAAGCCGCCGGGCGCAGGTGGAAGTGAGGTTTTGTAAAGCAGCCCTTTGCAAACCCCGTAACTGCAAGGATGCCACCCTTGCCAGGGAGGTGGAACTCTGGGCTGTGGAAGCACGTGAAGTCAAAGCCGAAGGGGTGGTAAATACCATTGCGTGGCGGCTGCTGACTACCCACAGGGTGGAAAGTTATGAGCAGGCCATAGCCATTATTGGTAATTACCGGCTGCGCTGGTACATAGAGCAGTTGTATCGGCTGATCAAAACCAAAGGCTTTCACATTGAGTCTTCAGAGTTGGAATTAGGCTGGGCCATCAGAAAGTTAACCGTCATGGTACTGAATGCCGGTTTAAGGGTGATGCAACTGCTGCTGGCCTACAGAAGCCAGGAAAGTCAGGCCATAAAAGAGGTCTTTGATGAAGGTGAAATAAAGTGTCTGAAGGCCGTGAATGCAACCTTACAGGGAGAGAGTGAAAAGAGCTGCAATCACAATGATGCCCAAAAGCTATGCTGGGCTACTTGGATCATTGCCCGGTTGGGAGGATGGAAAAACTACAACAGCAAACGTCCACCTGGTCCTATTGTGTTAAAAAAAGGCCTGGACAAGTTTATGGCCATCTATGAAGGATGGAAACTTGCCCAGGAAGCCCTTAACCGGGCTGGGCCTTAAATGTGTCCTAACGGTAGC
>NZ_JBBBEI010000086.1:0-1394 GCF_037132455.1 Huijunlia imazamoxiresistens
TGCATCCTGTTGCACCTGTCGCCGCTTTATGCCCAACAGGGCTCTGCCCACCAGCGGCCGCCCGCCGGCCGGGCCGCCACCGGCGCACCGGAGGATTCGCTGCGCCTGCTGTACGACCAGCGTTCCCGGTTCAGCCACCTGAAGGGCGAACCGCCGGCCCGTGGCCTGAAGCGACTTGTTCCCCTGCCGGGCAAGGGCCGGATGCAGGCCATGCGGGCTCCTGCTCCAAAGGTTCTAGGCGAGGCGGCGGTTCCTTTTGCCCATAGCTGTTATGCCGTATCGGGCCGCAATTTCCTTCGGCAGGATTCCCTGGTGCTCTATTCCGGCGACCCGACCTTTACGGCCGATGGCAACGTGATCGTGCCGGGGGAATTTGCCGATTTTTCAAAAGACCCTTTTGTAGCCGGCGGCTTTTGCATGAAGACCGACACCCGCGGCAACGTCATCTGGGCCAAATTGTACGACAGCTCCGTCCACAGGGCTTTTGATTACATGATCTACTTCAAGGCGGTGGAACTCCGCAACGGCTCGATCCTGCTGGCGGGCCGTACCACCAACAACCTGTCAAAAAACGACGACCTCGTGCTTACCCTGCTGGACAAAAACGGCAATATCCTTTGGCTGAAGACTTACGAGTCGAAGTTCTGGCAAGGCTTTAACGGAAGCGGCGACCATTTTGTGCTGCATGGCCTGGAGGAAGACCCGGCCGGCGGCGCCCTTTATTTTGCCGGCCATCACTGGACCGGGAAAAGCACCGTCACCCGAATCGATCCTGCCGACGGCCGCATTGTATGGAGCAATGCCTACGATACCTGGGGCGACAACGACCAGGTGTTCGGCCTGCAGGTCAATGCCGGCAACCTGCAGCTGTTTCAACTGGACGGAGGGTCGTATAACGAGAGTTACCTCAGTGTCATGACCCTCAATAAAGCCAACGGCGACACCATTTACCGCAAACATTTGCAGCTGGCGGCCGAAAATTCGTATTCGCCCCGCCTGTTCCGAACCTATGAAGTGGTGCGGCAGCACAACGGGCACATTTTGCTGAGCGGCGCCACCACCGGCGACCGGCCCAACGCGTTAACGGGCCCGGACCTGCACCACGCCGGCGTCATCGAACTGGATGAACAGCTGAACTTTGTACGAGGATTTGGGTTCAAAAACCGGGTGCCGGGCAACTACTACAATACAAAAGTCAGCCTGTTCCCGGATGGAAGCGGCGTGTTCACCTTCATGAATTATGTCAGTGGCTACACCGCCGACAGCCGGGTCGTGCTGTTCCGGAACGGGCAGATCTATCACCAGCGCAAACGGGTTCATGCCAATGAAGGCATCCCGTACGAGCCCCTTACCCTGCGGATGCCCGACGGGGGCTTTTTGAACGTAAAGGGGAT
>NZ_JBBBEI010000087.1:0-1355 GCF_037132455.1 Huijunlia imazamoxiresistens
CAATACTCCGGTAGTTTTTAAGCTCTGAGCCTTCCGAAGTTAAGGCAGTTTTCATAGGCCTGTTGGTATTTTTCACTGCTTGGATCAACATCCAAGATGGAAAAAATGCGGTTTGCGATAAGCTCGTTCATGTGGATCATCTTCACATCAGCCATGGAAAAACCGGCCCTTTCTTTCCTGTTCAGGGATAAATAATAGGCTGCCTTGGCCACCGAAACCGCCGTCATGGCGATGTTGAAGTGATTGTGCAGCTTTTCCTTACCCCTGGCCTGGCAGTCATCCAACCCGGCGTAGCTCTTTGAATCCCTGATCAGGAACTCCACCTGGAAACGCAGGTCATAATACGCTTCCATTGTCCGGGCCGTCAAGGCCGTATCAGTAGAAATAACAATCTCGGGTTTCACCTTGCCTTTCTTAGTGGTTTTGTACTGCCCGGTCTTTGGATCCTTGTAATAGATAAAAGCAGCCAGCACCTTTCTCTGAAGCAGCACCGAGTACACGTCCCCTGCAAAGACATCCCTTTGCTTATTGGAACAAATGCACCGAAGCCTTCTGCCGTCCACTCTGCCGGTATCGATCTTGCCATCACAAACCCTTTTGCGGCCCCTGTCCTTTTGCTTGCCCTTATACAAATAGCGCAGGTTGGCATCCGAGCGGGTTTTGGTAATGATCTGCAAGCCAAGCTCCAGCAAAGGATTAATAAAGTCCTTCTTCATAAAATAGCCGTCCACCACCACATAAGGGGTAAGGGCTTTGATCTGTTCCACATGGTCGCTCAGAACCCGCACGTAATGATCCACCAGAGTTTTGCCTTTGCTATGCAGGCTTGCCGGTGTGGGACTTTGCACCGCCAGAGCATGCAGGGCCGTATGGTCGCTGACTCCTACAAAGGCCAGGCAGCCTATTTCCAGTCCGCTGAGGGCTCTGCCTGCTGTACCGCTGTAGAACTTTGCCAGCCCGTAGGTTTTCTTCCCGCTTTTACTAATGTAGGAAGGATCGAACACAGCTATGACCTTCCTGTTGCCAAAGCAGGCCTTGACCACTTCGTAATTAAAAGAAAACCAGTCAAAGGTTTTGGAGAACATGCTGCGGTAGCTTTTCTCATTGCGCCCGCCCCAGCGCTGCATGTTCATAAAGGTCAGCCGGCAGTTCATGCCCAGCCACAGCGGTAAAATATGCAAAACAAATTTGGTTACCGGCTGGCTAACTTTCTTAATTTTGCTTAGAGCTGCACTGCAGACTCCAACGGCATTGGAAATGATGTTTAGCATACAAATTTCTAATGCCTTTTTTGTTGTCTGCCAACTATTTTTTAACCTCTACTGTATTTCAAAAAATTACCGGACTATTGTAAT
>NZ_JBBBEI010000088.1:0-1355 GCF_037132455.1 Huijunlia imazamoxiresistens
TGAAATACTCCCAAGTCTTCGGACAATTTCTTGATGTTGCTAAGAGATGATTTTCGGCGCTTTAAAATGAATGATTGCCACTTTGAGGTTTGCAAATATAGGACTGATTTCGGCAATCATTTGTTTTAAAGTGCAAGCCCGCCCGGCAGGGGCAAGCCATTGTTATCAAGCGGCCTCTTTGCTGTAAAGCTGGTGCGGCGTTTCATATTCAAGGGACTGGTGACACCTTTCCTCGTTGTAAAAAGAAAAGAACTTCTTCAAACCCCGGTACAGGCTTAGGCCATCCTCATAGACATGCAGGTAAATGTCTTCGTACTTTACCGTACGCCAAAGCCTCTCGATGAATATGTTATCGATGGCGCGACCCTTACCGTCCATGCTGATCTGTATCTCCTTGCCTTTAAGGAACTTAGTGTAGACCTCGCTGGTAAATTGACTGCCCTGATCGCTGTTGATGATCTCAGGCGTTCCATAGCGGGCTACAGCCTCCAGGACGATCTCCGTGCACCATTCCGCTGTCATGGTGTTGGAAACACCCCAGCCCACCACAAAGCGGGTGTGTACGTCAATGAGGGCGCAGAGGTACATGAATCCTCGTTTCATGGGCACGTAGGTGATGTCGATAGCCCAAACCTGGTTCCTCCTTTGGATCTGCAGGTCCCTGAGCAGGTAGGGGTACTTGTAGGCCGCAGGATCCGCCTGGGTAGTTCGGGGCATGGGATAGAGCGTTTGCCAGCCCTGCAGCTTCATCAGCCGCCGCACGCGCTTGACATTCACCGCATAGCCCATCCCGGCCAGCAGGACCGTCAGCCGCTCCACCCCATAGAACGGAGTTTTGAAGTACTGTTCGTCCAATACCCGCATGATGGCAAGGTTCTCCTCGCTTTCAGGCTCCGGCTCATAATACAGGCCGCTGCGGCTTATCTCAAGCAATTCGCATTGCTTTACCATACTCAGTTCGGGGTGGTCTTTTTCGATCATCATCCTACGCTCCGACAAGGGTTTTATAGCAGCTTTTTTTTTAGAAAGTCGTTGGCTACCTTCAGCTCGCCAATCTGGGCATAGAGCACATTGATCAACTGGTCTTTGCCATCACCGCCGGCTTTGCCTTCCTTCTCAAATACAGAGGCAGACTGAGCCAGGAATTCTTTTTTCCAGGTGTTGATCTGGCTGGGATGCACGTCGTACTTCTTCGCCAGGGCTTCGATGGTTTGCTGTTCCCGGATGGCTTCAATACTTACTTTGGCTTTGAACTCAGAACTGAACTTTCTACGGCTCGTTTTACTCATTTGACAGGTTTAAAAGTTTACAAATATCTACTTTAATTGCCTGTCCAAAAAACCGGGAGTATTATA
>NZ_JBBBEI010000089.1:0-1316 GCF_037132455.1 Huijunlia imazamoxiresistens
TTCACGGGTGTCCGGTTTAATCTAATTGATTTTCAACAAGTTACAATATAGTTCTTTGAAATTTTAGGAGACAATCGGCTGAAGAAGGCCATGGAGCTGGGTTTTATCGAAAAGTGACGCGCTTAAAATCTGTAAAATTTCGTAATTCGAGCGCTTGATCCCAAGTTCAATCCTTATGATGGCCACAAGGGTATAAGTTATGATGGCGATGTACACCTGGGTCTTCACAGCATTGAAGGAAGTGCCCCAGAAAGCCTTCACTTTGAGGTGCTGTTTGATCCAGCGGAAAAATAGTTCGACACTCCAACGATGCTTATACAGCAAGGCAATTTCTGTGGCCGGCAGTTCGAAGTTATTGGTAATGAAGACAAAGCTTCTGCCTAACTCCAGATCATAATACTTGATTCGCCGCAATTTGTCGGGATACGCCTTTTGTGAACGAAAACCTTTCAAGGTGACGGTCTGGTCGCACATTATCCCCTTGGATTTGTCGACACAGGCTGAATAAAGGCGGTTGAATGAAAAGTTGATCTTGGCCCGGGTAACGAAAAAAGCTCGTTCCTGGTCTATTCGATACAGCCGCTCAAAGTCCAGATAGGCTTTATCCATAATGTAATAGGCGCCGGCTTCAAGCTGCAATTCATCCAACGCCCTAACATCATGGAAGCGACCATGGGAAAGGAATACAAAGGATGGGATCGCTGTATTTACCTCATATAGGGTATGCAGCTTTACGGCTCCTTTGTTCTTTCTGAAGCTGGCCCACCAGAATACATTCAGACAAAGATCTATGGTGGTGGAATCAAGGGCATAAACTTTTTCCTTAAAGGCAGCCTTGAAGTCCTTGTCATCGGTAATGGTTTGTCTAGCCAGGTGGATCATCTCGTAGGCAAAGTCTTCATAAATACGGTAGTCCCTTCTTTCGTTGACTTCTGCCAGATTGGAGCGGGAAACACCCTTTCCCAAACCAAGGTGATAAAACTTGCTTTTGTGGGCATCTAGCGTTACAAGCAGGTCGCGAAGGCTTTCCCGTCCGCTTAGTTGCCCAAAGATCATAAAGAGCAATTGGTTGTAACAGGAAAAATGTCTGACCCATTTGTTGCCTTGGTACTTTTCAACGCAACGATCGAAGAGGCGAGCTGGTAAAAAGGTGCAAATTTGAGCAAAGACATACTTGCCTAAGTTCATGGCAGAGGTTTTAAACCTCCAAAATAGCAGCTCAGCAGGCCAAATCGTCACCGTTGCCAACACCCTTCAAACCCTTGTCCCTAAAGCATTTCAAAGAACTGACCATAAAATTTACCGGACACTCATGA
>NZ_JBBBEI010000009.1:0-74372 GCF_037132455.1 Huijunlia imazamoxiresistens
TGCCGCATAAGGCTTTGTAACGACTTTATTAATCCTTAGATTCGAACAAAACATCAGTTTTTAGACAAACTGACGTTGTAGGCAATTTTTAGGCAGACATTTGCGGGAACTTCAAACAACAAAATTAAAAATGGACAAAGAACTTCAGCTGAACGAATTAATTAAGAGCCATATAGAAATTCAAAAACACAATTTAATAGAATGGAACAGCTTTAGGAACAAGTCTCATATTGGAGCTATCCCATTCGGCAATAAAGATTTACATGGCGACTTTATCTATAATGAAAACAAAATTAATAAAAGGTACTCGCCTTTATTTGAAGCATTAAATGACGAAGGCTATATTCATGACAATTGCCTAATGGATACAGGATATACAACGCTGATAGTTTGCCGAAAAATTGGAGCAACAAAAGGTAATAAAGAGATTTCCTTTAAACATTATAGTAGCTTTACGAAAGTTGAAGGGAAAATTGAAAATAGGTTTTGTGTTTTTCAGGACCCGTTGACAAAACTTTCACAGCACGGACATTTCGATATACTTGGCATATATCCAACCGCTGATGAGGCGCAAACTTTTTCCCTGCATTTTACGAGGTCTGAGGAAATTTCAACCGTAATAGCAAAAATAAAGTTTTGTATCACTTGGCACTAAGCAATTCAAACCGCCTACAACATCGGCTTGCCAAAATACGGGCTTGCGAACCTCCGCTGATCTAATTATACATACTGCGCAACAAAGCAAAGGTTTGGCTAAAATGCTTTGAATTCCCGTACTTCTACAAGCCATTGGACGTTATGGGCAACCTTATGCAACCAGTTTTATTGCTTATCATATTTTTCTTTATAGTTAATTTTCAGGAACACCACTTCCAGGGACGAAAAGTGACGCTAAATGATATTACTTGGACATTTGTAATTCCTGAGCCCTTACATTTCTCCGACTCTTTATTCGATAAAAATGGCAACATCAAACCTGAAAAATGGACGCAGAGCGGAGAGCCCTTCTCCTTTGACTTGTTTTCAATTAATAATGGCAACAAGGGCTCTATCGGGGCTTTTCTTAGGAAAGACACGCTAAGTGCTAAACAATGGGAGGACGACTTAAGAAAGGACGCTACATGGTATTTTGAATCTGTCAGTCAGCTTCCTACTAAAAGGTTGCTTGATTCAGCCTATAGCAGCGAAGTTTTCAATCAACAAACCTATAAAAGACAGTACATTAAATACTTTGATGCTAAAAGGAAAGACACCGTGTTTTTATTTCATTACTTTACCAGGTGCAAGGCGAAGCAAAAGAATCTAAACCTAACTCTTGATATTAGCTTTGCTTTTACTGACTCCTGTTATGGACATAAGTATTTTGAGTTGGTAAACAGTTCTAACTTTTCCGACTGATGCGCATAACAATAGCTTTGTAAAAGTTGGGCTGAAGAACTATTTTTCAACATGAAATCAATATTAAACTGAGGTGCTAAAATGAGGCTGAAGGAACTCAGAATGCCCAACCTTCACAAAGCTCCTCGACGTTATGGGCAACTCCAACAGTCATTAAGTTCAATGATAAAAGATTTGACAATTCAACAACGTCAATTAGCAGGCTTCATGGGTGACATTTCCGAACGTTGCTATTATGCAGGTTGGATGCAAGGCTTAGAATATGTTTTATGGGATGCTTTGTTGCATGGACAAAGGCAATATGGTCATGGTACCATTTCTCAGAAAGAAATAAAGGCTTTGGAAATATTTTCTAACGCAGCTAACGCCTGGATAGTCTTTGATGGCGAGAAAGAAGAAACGGCTATAGATTTACAGGAATGGAAAAAGAAGTTCCGGCAAGATATTGAGCAAAATCCTGGGCTTCTTAAAGGTTAATAAGATGCCTGTGATATGATCCTGGCCAAAACAGGCCTTAGGGAAATATTGTAAATTCAGACCATTGTTCAGCAGAGGCGTAAAGGTGGAGCTATATCTTTCTAAATGCCATGGCCCCAGGCTTTTCGCCAAATCCCTCTACGTTAAGGATAATTGGGTTTATTGATTTTTCATATATTTGGAACATGGGACAGCTCGCCGACATCAGAAAAGTTTTGGAACAGCTTAAACCAGAATTGGCTCGAAAATACCATGTCCAGACCATTGGTCTGTTTGGCTCCGTAGTCAGGGATGACTTTTCGCCAAACAGTGACGTTGATATCCTTGTAGATTTTGACCGGCCCATTGGCGTGGAATTTATTGATCTGGCTGATTACATAGAGCAGCAATTGCAGTATAAGGTTGACCTAGTTTCAAGAAGGGGTATCAAAGACAAATACTTTAAAGCAATAGAAAGGGAAATTGTTTATGTCTAAACGTGATCCCAGGCTTTTAGTTGGCGACATACTCGATAGTGCTAATAAAATATTGGCTTATACGGAAGGCTTAAGCTTTGAGCAATTTTCAGCTGACAGCAAAACTATTGACGCCGTTATACGGAACTTTGAAATCATTGGCGAAGCGGCCAACAGGCTTCCGGAAGAATTTAAGGAACAATATTCCTCTATTGATTGGCGCCGGATCCGGGGATTTAGAAACCGCATTGTGCATGACTATTTTGGGATAGATTACACGATTGTTTGGACAATTAAGGAAACATTTCTGCCTGATTTAATATTGCAATTGAAGCAAATTGATTGGTAGTTGTTGAAGGTGCCCATAACAGCGGCTTGCTGCTATGCTGGCTGGATGAATAAATCATCGAATTTTGCCCTCTATTCCTCCGTAGCTCCGGCTGGACGTTATGAATTGAGCAATGAAACAAATTCTGTACTTTAATTTTTAATCGGCTGCGGTTTGGGCTGACTCAACGCGAATTGCCAGCACAGAAGGAAGCCGTTGAACGTTAGCGGTCATTGTAGCAGAACCCACGAAAACAGACTCACAAAAAAGAGAATTTGAAAAAGGTAATTGCAGCCATCAATATGACGCTTGACGGGTTTTGCGACCATACCTCAGGTGTCCCTGACGAAGAAATACATCAACATTATGCCGACCTGTTGCGAAGCGCTGGTACCGCTTTATATGGCAGGATAACCTACCAGCTTATGGAATTCTGGCGAACCGTGCTGGATAATCCCACAGGCGATAAAGCAATGGACGACTTTGCAGCCGCAATAGACAACACCCCTAAGATCGTCTTTTCCCGCATACTGAAAAATGTAGATTGGAAAACTGCGAAATTAGCCGGTCAGGACCTTGAGCAAGAAGTTTTGGAACTCAAACAGCAACCGGGTAAAGACGTTTTCGTGTGCAGTCCGAGCTTGATCGTCGCTTTGACGAAACTTAATTTGATAGACGAATATCAACTTTGCGTTCACCCTGTTATCGCAGGCAGCGGTTTGCCGTTATTTAAAAACATCAGCGAAAAAATTACGCTTAAACTGATAAAGACCAAAACGTTTAGCAGTGGTGCCGTCATTCTTTATTATGAACCGGCAAACGAAAGAATAACGAACCGCTAACAGCGCAGGAAACCTATTTTCCCAAACCGGACAAGAGGACCTTAGATGTTGATTCCATCTTCCTACAGCGGGAGTTGTTTTTTGATCCCACTATATATTGATGGATAGCGACAGAAAAGGCCATCCAGGGCAGGCGATTGCGCTGCATCTCTTTAAAACACCCCCTCAAACTTTATCTTTCTTTTCTGTTTTACCAACGGTTGCTGGCTTCAATATTGATGAAGGCTTTTTTATGAAAAGCATGCTTTTATCCCTCCTCACCTGCTTGCTGCTGGCGGTTACCCTGCAGGCACAGCAGGCAAAAGGCCGGTTGGACATACAACTCCATAAAAACATCCTGCAACCGGGTGATTCGTTATCGGTAAGGGTGGATTACAAAGATGGTGGCGGCCAAAAGGCGTCCCTGGCTACGCTGGAACTGATAATTGAAAACGAACAGGGGCTGCGCACCCGCCTCCGTTGGCCCCTGATCAACGGCCAGGCTTCCGGCGCCCTGTATCTGCCCGATTCGCTGCCCCGTGGCAAATACATATTGCTTGCCGGTTTACAGCAACGGTTCTTTGAGGTGATCGGCAAAGTACAGAACGCCGGGAACAGCGGCAGCATACAAGCCCTGCTCCTCACCAAAACCGGCGACTGGGACGAGCAGGAAGTGCCCGTGGCGCCGGACGGCACCTTTGCCATCCGTAACTGGTTGTTTGAAGACAATGCATTGATGGCTTTTTCCGCAACAAAGAACCCTAATAAGCCGCTGGATATCCTTATCCGTACCCAACTCGATTCCAGCTCTACTCCGTTGGCGGTGGCCGGCCGGGCATTTTACATAGGTAACCCGCCAGCAACGGTGCGGTCCACCCTCCACCAGCCTGTGGAAACCACTGAGGCGGTTTTTGCAGACCGGGGAAGGGTACTACCCGCAGTAGTGGTCAGGAGTACCGCCAAAAGCCCGGCACAGCAGTTCAACGAAAAAAATGTGAGCAGCTTGTTCCGCTCGGGCGACGAGCGGCTGGTGAGCGTTATGGACGACCCCAGCGCGCCTGGTTTTCCCAATATTTTCGCTTACCTGCAGGGCCGCGTTGCCGGTCTGCAAATAGAACCGGCAGGTGCCAATGACGGTATGGTTAGGTGGCGGGGCAGCCCTGTAACCTTTTTCATGGATGAAGTACGCACATCCGCCCAACAGGTTGCCGGCATCCCCATGACAGACATTGCCATTGTAAAAGCCTATCCCCCGCCTTTCGTTGGCGCTCCCGGGGGCGGTGGCGGCATTGCCATTTATACGCGCAGGGGCGGCGAAGCAAGTTCCCTTCCTCCCAATAGCCAGGTGTTTAAAGTAAGGGGCTACACTCCATCGGCCACGGTGCTGAACATGAACAAGCTAAGCATGTAAACTATATAGAAAAAGAAATCAAAATCCCCCCGGCCGGAGGGGATTTTTTTTAAGGCGTTGCGGATTTCGTCGGTTACGGCCTCCTGATTATCCAACGCGGCGGGACAGCTTTTCCCGGAGCTTTAGTTCCTCCAAATCCACCAGGGAAAGGTATTTGCGGATCAACTCCTCATCGAATTCGGCAGAGCGGTTCATTTCGCCCAGCCGCCGCCGCTGCCGCTCCAGGAGCTCCAGGTAAATGCCTTCAAAACGTTTTAAGGAATCTTCCCTTGCCCCATTGCCATCATTCCCATCCAGCAGTTGCAGGTCTGTTTGTTGCCGCGCATACAAACTTTTTACATAGGGATTCTGCCGGCATTCCTCCACATACCCCTCTTCCAGGAACTGCAGGGAGACCTGTGCGATCTTCTTTTGAATGATCAGCTCCTGTTCTTCTTCCGGCAGGGTGGCATACTTGTCCCCCAGGTTGATTTTCCGGATCAGCCAGGGAAGGGTGATGCCCTGGAACACCAGGGTGACCAGGATCACGATAAACGTAATAAAAAGGATCAGGTTGCGGTACGGGAACGGCTGCCCCCCGGGAAGGAGCAGCGGTACCGAAAGGGCTGCGGCCAGGGATACCACCCCCCGCATGCCGGCCCAACCCAGGATCACGGGGCCTTTCCACCCGGGATTGGCGTCGGCCACCGTAATAAAATGGCTGGCCAGCCGGGTGAACTGGGCTGCCCCAAAGGTGCACAACAGCCGGCAGGCGATCAGCACCCCGGAAATAGCCAGCCCATACCCGATCGCCGTACCTAGGCCTATGGCGCCGAGTTGCCCCGTAATGGAAGGCAGTTGCAGCCCGATCAGCAAAAAGACCAGTCCGTTCAGCACAAACACCAGGTTGGTCCAGACATTGACGCTCTGGATGCGGCCCTGGTAAGTGAGGATATGCTGGCGCCTGCTGGAGAGGAACAGCCCGCCGCTGACCACGGCCAGCACACCCGAAAAATGGAAATGCTCCGCGGCGTAATACATGCAATAAGGCGCCACCAGCGTCAGCACGATCTCGATGCTGGCCGTGGTGGGCAGCCACCGGTGCACGACGTAGAACAGGGTGGCCACGGCCAGGCCGATCAGGATGCCCATGAAAATGACGCCGAAAAAGCTGGCGGCCGCCTGCTGAAAATAGAACTGCCCGGTAACCACGGCCGCCAGGGCAAACCGAAAGACAATAAGGGAGGAGGCATCGTTGAGCAGGCTTTCCCCTTCGATGATGCTGACCATGGACTTCGGCACTTTCACGCCCCGCATGATGGTGGTGGCGGAAACCGCGTCCGGCGGGGAGATGATGCCGCCCAGCAGGAAGCCCAGCGCCAGGGTAAAACCGGGGATCAACGCCCGGGACACCAGGGCAACGACGCAGGAGGTAAGGATCACGATGGGAAACGCAAAGCTGGTGATCACCCGCCGCCACTTCCAGAATTCCTTCCAGGAGGTTTGCCAGGCCGCTTCATACAGCAGGGGCGGCAGAAAAATAAGGAAGACCAGCTCCGGGTCAATGGTGATGCCGGAAAACCGGGCCGTAAGGCTGAGTGCCAATCCGCCCAGGACCAGCACGATGGGGTACGCCAGCCGGAGCTTTTGTGCCAGCATCACCAGCGCCAGGATAATGAGGATAAGAAAAACGTATTGGATAAACAGTTCCTGCATGTAGAAGTAAATATGAATAAAAATAACAAAAGCCCCGGTGGGGGCTTTTGAAAGGGAGCGCCTATTTTCCTGGTTGACGAACAAGCCGGAATCACTGTACCCATAGGCTTAAATTTCAAATGTTACCTCCCCCAGCCATTTTACGGTGGCCGGATCGCGGTGGTCCAAAAAGAGGCTTACCTCCTGGTCCAGCGTTTTGATCGCCTCCATGTCTTCCCCGCTGAGCTGAAAGTCGAAGAGGTGGAAGTTCTCCACGATCCTTTCCGGGCGGACGGATTTCGGAATGGCCACGACGCCCCGTTGGGTGAGCCAGCGCAGGACCACCTGGGCAACCGTCTTTTGGTATTTGGCTGCGAGGGACACCAGGAGCTCGTTTTCAAACATGTGGTTTTTGCCCTCGGCAAAAGGCCCCCAGGACTGGAGCTGAACGCCCTGCTGCTGCAGGAACGCCGCCGTTTTTAGCTGCTGGCAGAACGGGTGGGTTTCAACCTGGTTCACCGCAGGCACCACCTCGTTGTGCACGACCAGGTCCATGAGCCGGTCGGGCTGGAAGTTGCTCACCCCGATGGCCCGGACCCGGCCTTCCCACAACAGGTCTTCCAGGGCCCGCCAGGAACCATGCACATCCCCGAAGGGCTGGTGGATGAGGTACAGGTCCAGGTACTCCAGCCCCAGGCGCTGCAGGGACTTTTCAAAAGCCTTCCGGGCCTTTTCATACCCGGCATCCTGGACCCACAGCTTGGTGGTCACAAAGATCTCTTCGCGGGGCAGGCCGCTTCTTTCGATCGCCCGGCCTACGGCTGCTTCATTCCCATAGGCAGCCGCGGTATCGATCAGGCGATAGCCCGTTTGCAGCGCAGCAGACACGCTTCTTTCGCATTCTTCGGCTTCCGGTATCTGGAAAACGCCAAAGCCCAGAACGGGCATTTCCACGCCATTATTCAAGACAACTTTTTCCATAATTTTTCGGGATTCTTATTTTTTGTTTTGTCGATCGGTTGGACAGGGCAAAGCTCCGCCGCCTTTTTCAGGGAAGGGCGATACCCATTACTGTTTTTCCAACCAATATCACTGGTGGAAGCCTGCGGAACGGGTGAACGACCGGGGAAGCGGTACCTTTGAAGCCGTGAATACGAAGGATATGGATAAGCTATTGGCATTCGATACCATTGCCCAATACAATGCCTACAACAACCACGAAACGCTGCATCCGCTGGTCAGCGTCCTGGACCTCTCCAAAGCGGCGCCGAGGCAGCGATACGGATGCGCCTGGGTTTTTATGTGGTCGTTTTAAAACAGGTCAAATGTGGCGACCTGCAGTATGGGCGGCATTATTATGACTACCAGGAAGGCACGCTGGTGTTCCTGGGACCGGGACAGGTAATCGGTATTGAGAATGACGGCGAGCTGTACCAGCCCCAGGGGCATGCCCTGGCGTTTCACCCGGACCTGATCCATGGCACTTCCCTGGGCCGCCATATCCAGGACTATACTTTTTTCAGCTACCATGTAAACGAGGCGCTGCATTTATCCGAACGGGAAAGGAAAATGGTGCTGGACAGTTTTTCAAAAATCCAGTATGAGCTGGAACAGGCGGTGGACAAGCACAGTAAAAAGCTGATCGTCACCAACATCGAGCTGTTCCTGAACTATTGCGTCCGGTTCTACGACCGGCAGTTCATTACCCGGGACAATGCGCATAAAGGGGTGCTGGAGCGATTCGAGCGGTTGCTGCATGAATATTTCGGGTCGGACGCCCCGCAGACGGCAGGCCTGCCCTCCGTGAAATACTGCGCCGACCAACTGCATTTGTCCGCCAATTATTTCGGCGACCTGGTAAAAAAGGAAACCGGCAAATCCGCACAGGAGTATATCCAGCTGAAGTTGATCGATGTGGCGAAGGAAAAGATATTCGACCCGGGCAAGTCGGTCAGCGAGGTCGCCTATGAGCTGGGATTCAAATACCCGACGCATTTCAGCCGGCTGTTCAAGCAGCGCACGGGATATACGCCCAATGAATACCGGATGCTCAATTGACCGACATTTAAAAGTAAAATAGGTGCGGAGGAGTTAAGCCAGTTGATTCTTTGCTTACCTCCTCCGGCCTTTAATAAGCTTTCCGCAGCATATCGGCAAATTCGGCCGGCAGCGGGCTTTCTTCAATGGCTTTCGCAGCTTGCTCCACGTCATAGTCAAAGCGTACGAACTCCACCTGCACCGTTTCCTTGTTCCCAATGGCGCTGTCGGCGTTGATGGTCAGCAGCACGTAACAGCCACGTGCATCTCCGTCCTTGGGCTTACCCACCGAACCGATGTTGACGGCATGGCGGTAATGCGGCTGCTCCTGCGGCTCCGTGGGCAGCACCCGGTGGTAGGGCTTGTGGGTATGCCCGAAGCAAAGGATATCGGCATCGGCTTCTTCCATAATGCGCAGCAGGCTTTTTTCTTCCCGTTCCTCAAACAGGTATTCGTTGATCTTGCGCGGGCTGCCGTGCACCAGCAACAAATTCAGCTTGTCGTTGTTCAACTGGAACGCTACCCGGATGTGGGCCGGCAGGGTGCGCAGGTACCGGCGTTCGTCGGGCCGCACGGCTGCATCGGTAAAGGCGATGGATCGCTGACCCAGGTCCTTATCCTTGTCGGTCTTGTAGGCGCAGCCGCATTCGCCTGTCATCAGGCCGATGCCCTGGTCGTAATTGCCGGCAATGGTGGGGATGCGCCGGCGGCGGATCTCGTTGATCACTTCGTTGGGCCATACGTTGTAGCCCACCAGGTCGCCCAGGCAGTAAACGGCATCGGGCTGTTGTTCGTCGATACTTTTCAAACAAGCCTCCAGCGCGGGCAGGTTGGCGTGGATGTCGCTGAATAAGGCAATTTTCATTTTTGTTGGGGGTTATAAGTTAAGTATTTCCATACGGGAATGGCCGCTACGGCTCCCGCAGTGGGGGCGGTCAGGTAGATCCAGAGGGAGGCGGTATGGCCGGACACCAGGGCGGGCGCCAGGGAGCGGGCGGGGTTCATGGAGGCGCCGCAAACGGGACCGGCAAACATCGCCTCCAGCAGTACCGTTGCGCCTATGGCCAGGCCGGCAAACAGCCCCTGCTCCTTGCTGCCGGTAGCCACGTTTATGATCACCAGCATCAGGAAAAACGTGAGCAGGAATTCCAGCACGAACGACTGCAGGTCGGTTCCGGCCGGCAGGGTAGCGCCCAGCAGCGGGTTTTGCGGAAACAGGAAGCGCAGGGTCAGGCTCGCCAGCAGGGCGCCGGCCACCTGGCTCAGCGCATAGGGAACGACTTCCCTCCAGGGAAACCGCCCCGCCACGGCAAAGGCAATGCTTACCGCGGGGTTCAGGTGTGCCCCCGATATGCCGCCCAGGGTATAGATCATGGCCATGACAATGAAGCCGAAGGTCATAGCAACGCCCACATGGGTCACCACCCCTCCGCTTTCCTGGTTGATGACGATGGCGCCGGTGCCGCAAAAGACCAGGGCAAAGGTGCCGAGTAATTCAGCCGTATATTTTCTCATGACGGGCAACAGCCGGGTTCGCAACAGGTATTTGGTTTCTCGGCATAGACGGTAATGCTGTAAATGCCCGTACCGGAAGCTTTGAAGGCGGCGATCTGGCCGGCATCCAGGTAAGCGGCCAGGATATCATCCGGCAGGTTGATTTGCTTTTCCTTTTGCAGGGTGATGTTCTGGAAACCGTTGCCTTCAATCAGCTCCAGGTATACCTGCTTTTGAATGGCACCGGACACGCAGCCGGCGTACATTTCCGCGGCGCTGCGGATGTCATCGGGAAGGTTGCCCTCCAGCACGATATCGGAGATGCTGAAGTGGCCGCCGGGCTTGAGCACGCGGTAGATCTCTTTAAAGACACCGTCCTTGTTGGGCACCAGGTTGAGTACGCAGTTGGAGACGATCACGTCGGCCACATTCGCGGTCAGGGGCATTTTTTCAATATCGCCCTGGCGGAACTCCACATTGTTGAAGCCCCGTTTTTCCGCATGGGCCCGGGCTTTTTCGATCATGGCGGGGGTAAAGTCGATGCCGATCACCTTGCCGGTTGCGCCGGTTTCGTGGCGGGCGACAAAGGCATCGTTGCCGGCACCGCTGCCCAGGTCGATTACCACATCCCCCTTTTTGATTCGGGCGAATTGGGTGGGCAGGCCGCAGCCCAGCCCCAGATCGGCGTCCGGGTGATAGCCTTCCAGCTGGTGGTAGTCATCGGCCATGATATTGTATACGTCGGTGCTGCAGCAGCCCGACCCGCAGCAGGACGACTGGTTGGTTTGCTTATCCTGGAGGGCAATTTCAGCATACTTCTGCCGCACCATTTCTTTGAGCTGTTCCTGGGTTTGCATGGTTGACTATTTTAGGATGAAGAAATAAAGTTCCTGCAAGGGGGGTAGTTTACCCATAATTATTACATTGCAATATTGCAATGATAAAAGCCAAAAAAATCAGCAGCAACGGCTGCCTGTTGCCTTGTAAGAGGCAAAAAAGTTTGCTACCAGGTCTTTACAGAGCTTCCAGTGCTGCTCATCGATGCAATAGCAAACGGAAGTTCCTTCCACGGTGCCTTTGATCAGGCCGGCACTTTTCAGTTCCTTGAGGTGCTGGGAGATGGTCGCCTGGGCCAGTCCCAGCTCTTCTACCAGGTCGCTGCAGATGCAGGCATTGGCCTTGATCAGCTCCTGCAGGATGGCAATGCGGGCCGGGTGGGCCAGCGCCTTCATCAGCTGCGCCAGCTGGTTTTGCTCTTTGGTAAATTTTTCGGATTTGGTAACACCCATAATTACATTGCAATATTACGATGATCCGGCAATAAAAAAAACAGGGCCCCCAAAATATTTTATGCTCCCTCCTTACCCCGCCACGATCGGAACAGGCCGGCAATTTTTTTGGCCTGTTCTGATAATCCCATCAGGAAATAAATTTGTAGCACTGAAGCGTAAAGATCTAAAGAAGGACCGGCGGTACCGGCAGGAATAAAACATTAAAAAAAACCGCTCTTATAAAAAATGTAAGTATGTACACACCCAATGGCTTCCGGTTTCCGGACGAAGCGGAAAAAATAGCTTTTATGAAGCAATACAGTTTCGCAACGATAATCACCAATAAAGGCGCTCTTCCCCTGGCGACCCAGCTGCCGTTCTTTATCGACGACCGTTCGGACCGATTGGTCCTCAGCGCTCATTTTGCCCGTGCCAACGAGCAGGCCCAATATATTGAGGCCAACACCTCCCTGGTCGTATTTGCCGGGCCGCATGCCTATATCTCCCCGGTACATTACGACAGGCGGGAAAGCGTACCTACCTGGGATTACCTGGCGGTACACGCTTATGGAAAAGCGAAAATTATGGAAGAGGAATCTTCCAGGCTTAAAGCCCTGGAACAGATGATCCGTTTCTATGAACCGGGCTACCTGGAACAATGGAACAGCCTCCCGGATACATTCAAACAGGGAATGATAAAGGGTATTGTCGCCTTTGAGCTGGAGGTAACCGACTTGCAGGGGCAAAAGAAATTAAGCCAGAATAAATCCGCAGCAGAGCGGCACCGGATTATGGAGCATTTGGAAAAAAGTGCGCATACTCATGAACAAGACATCGCCGCCTACATTAAAAACTTATAATGGAACCGGAAGCGTATGGAAAATATAACCATCAAAAGAGTCACGGCCAACGATATTGACCAATTGCAACAAGTGGGAAGGCAAACCTTTTTCGAGACCTTTTCCGCCGGGAACACCGAGGAGAACATGCAGCAATATTTGGAAGAACGCTTTTCCCTGGAGCAACTGGCTGCCGAATGGAACAACCCTCACTCGGAATTTTATTTTGCCGCACTGGACGATAAGGTCCTCGGTTATTTAAAACTGAACGCCGGGCCGGCACAAACAGAGCTAAAAGACGACCGTGCGCTGGAAATCGAGCGGATCTATGTGCTAAAAGAATTTCATGGAAAACAGGTGGGCCAATTGCTGTATGAAAAGGCCCTGCAAATCGCCCGGCAGCGAAACGCCCGGTATGTTTGGCTAGGGGTATGGGAAGAAAACCCCAGGGCCATAAATTTTTATAAGAAGAACGGCTTCCTGGAGTTTGACCGGCATATTTTTAAATTAGGCAGCGAGGAGCAGACCGATATACTGATGAAAAAAATTTTGGAATAATGCGTTTGATCCGTGCGGGCAGGCACATATGGTACCCTTTATTTTACACTCCCCTTCATCTTGCCGGCATACAACCTGCTTACCACCGCTTCCCGGGAGACCGACCAGCTCAGTAAGGCTTCCAGCAGCTCCGCCAGGCTTCGGGCCGGTAACCCGGCCTTACGGGCGGAAGTTATTAGTAAACGGGATACCTGTTAATATCAGGTGATTACCGGCTAAAATAGGTTGATAGCACCAAGCGGAACCTTCCTAGTTTTATGGGGAATTCTCCCTGAAAATTACCCCGGGAGGTGAATAGGGGGGAGCAAACATAACCTTAATGATCAAGAGGATGTAAACATGAAAATGTACAAAGTATTCTTGCGCGTCAGCCTGTTCGTTGCGGTTTTGAGCCAGGGCGGAAACACCGCTGCCCAGGCACAAAACGGGGACCAGATACTGGACGGGATCGGCGAAACCGAAATGATTGCCCGCTATGTGTTTAACGGAGATGTCCGGGACTGGTCCCGCAATAATCTGCACGCCCGGTTCCAGGGCGCCGAAGCCCCGTTTGTCCAGGACAACCGGTTTGGAAAGGTGTTGTCGCTTTCCGGGGAGCACAATGCGTTTGTGACGATCCCGGGAGAAGCGCTGACCGACCTGGAATCGCTCAGCATATCCGGGTGGATCTACCTGCGCTCCAACCAACCCGGCCAGCGCTTCTTTGACTTCGGAAGGAGTGCCGCCAAACATTTTTTTGCGGCCCCCGCCGGCACAAAGGCCCAGGAAGGCTACCAGGCCCTGATCACAACGGAAAAAGGCAATAAAAAAGGCGCGGTGGCCCCGGCAATCGAAACGAACAAGTGGGTGCACCTGGCCATCGTGATCGATATCCCTTCCAAAACCATGGTCACCTATGTCGACAACAAGCGGGTCGGCGAAACCCGGGACATCCCGCTGGAATTAACCGATGTCTTCGGCCAGCAGCCGGGAGAAAAGCTGCTCTATATCGGCAAATCGCTGCTGCCGGGAGATCCCAACCTGAATGCCCTGGTCCATGATTTCCGGATCTACCGTGTTTCCCTGAGCAGCGGGCAGGTGGCCGGCATTTATAACCATGCCCAAAGCGGCAGGGGCCTCAATGCCGGCGCGGTAAATACCGGACGCCGGCGCGTGGAGGAGGACCTCCCCCGCTTTTCGCCCACCGAGGCACGGCTGTATAACACCTACCTGGCCCAGGTATCCGACGTGGCAGTGGAAACGGAAGTAGGAAACCTGCCGCGGCTGCCCAGTTACGTACCGGGAACCTACACGAATAAAATGAACGGCAAAGGCCCGCAAGTACGGGTGCTGTGGCCGGCCGCCACCGACAACAGCGCCGTGCTGCAACCCGGACGCTACACCATAACCGGACGGGTGGCCGGAACTCCCTTTCAGCCGAAGGCGGTGGTCACCGTAAAAGCGCCAGGGAAAACCGCTACGCCTGCGGTAAAGCTGGAAACCTTTGACCTGAACCAGGTAGCCCTGAAAACCGATGCACACGGCCACGAGACCAAATTTGTCGAAAACCGCGATAAGTTCATCCGGACACTGGCGACCACCGATCCGAACTCCTTTCTCTATATGTTCCGCCATGCGTTTGGCCAGCAACAGCCCGAAGGCGCAAAACCCCTGGGCGTCTGGGACAGCCGCGACACCAAGTTGAGGGGGCATGCCACCGGCCACTACCTGACGGCCATTGCACAGGCCTATGCCGGCACCGGGTACGACAAGGCGCTCCAGGCCAATTTTGCCGGCAAGATGGAGTATATGGTCAATACGCTCTACGCGTTGTCCCAACTGTCCGGAAAGGCGAAAGAAGCCGGCGGCACGCAGGTGTCCGACCCGGGGGCGGTGCCGTACGGTCCCGGCAAATCCGCTTTTGATTCCGACCTCAGCGATGCGGGCATCCGCACCGATTACTGGAACTGGGGAACAGGATTCATCAGCGCTTATCCGCCGGACCAGTTTATCATGCTGGAAAACGGCGCCAGGTACGGCGGGCAGAAAAACCAGGTGTGGGCTCCGTATTATACCCTGCACAAGATCCTGGCCGGCTTGATGGACGTGTATGAAGTGAGCGGCAATAAAAAAGCCCTCGCCGTCGCTTCCGGCATGGGCGACTGGGTCTATACCCGCCTGAGCAAAGTGCCCACCGATACGCTGATAAAAATGTGGAATACCTACATCGCCGGGGAGTTTGGCGGCATGAACGAGGCCATGGCCCGCATGTACCGGATGACCGGCAAACAGGAGCACCTGAAGACAGCGCAGCTATTTGACAACATCCGGGTGTTCTTCGGCGATACCGCCCATGTGCACGGGCTGGCCAAAAACGTGGACCTTTTCCGCGGGCTGCATGCCAACCAGCACATCCCGCAAATCGTCGGCAGCATCGAAATGTACCGGGTCTCCAATAATCCCGAATACTACAAAGTGGCCGATAACTTCTGGTACAAGATGGTCAACGACTACATGTACAGCATCGGCGGAGTAGCGGGTGCCCGTAATCCCAATAATGCGGAATGCTTTATTGCGCAGCCGGGCACCTTGTACGAGAACGGCTTTGCCGCCGGGGGGCAGAACGAGACCTGCGCCACCTACAATATGCTGAAGCTGACCAGCAACCTGTTCCTCTTCGACCAGCGGGCAGAGTTCATGGACTTTTACGAGCGGGCGCTGTACAACCATATCCTGGCTTCCGTAGCCGAGAACAGTCCCGCCAATACCTACCACGTGCCGTTGCGGCCGGGGGCCGTCAAGCAATTCGGCAACCCGAACATGACCGGCTTTACCTGCTGCAACGGCACCGCCATCGAAAGCAGTACCAAGCTGCAACATTCCATTTACTTCAAAAGCAGGGACAACCAGGCGCTTTATGTGAACCTGTTCATCCCCTCCACGCTGGAATGGACCGAGCGCAAGGTACGCGTGGAGCAGACCACCGACTTTCCGAAGGAAGACCAGACCCGCCTGACCATCAGGGGCGGCGGCAAATTTGACCTCCAGGTGCGGGTGCCGGGCTGGGCCACCAAAGGGTTTTTTGTAAAAATCAACGGCAAAGAGCAAAAGCTCCAGGCTAAGCCGGGCAGTTATGTGAAAATAAGCCGTGTATGGAAAGACGGCGACGTTGTCGAATTGAAAATGCCCTTCCAGTTTCACCTGGACCCGGTTATGGACCAGCCGAACATTGCCAGCCTGTTTTACGGACCGGTACTGCTGGCCGCCCAGGAGCCCGAAGCCCGGAAAGAATGGCGGAAGGTCACCCTGGACGCGGAAGATATCGGCAAGTCCATCAAAGGCGATCCGCAGCAGTTGCAGTTCACCATCGATGACGTGGTGCTGAAACCCTTTTATGAAACCTACGGGCGTCATTCCGTTTACCTGGATGTGACGCTGCAATAGCCCCGGGGCCAAAAACCCTGACGGCCTGTTCCGCAACACTGCTCCGGGGTGACGCAAGCGCCACCCCGGAGCAGTTTCGTTTTGCAGCCATGCATGCAACCGGATTTTTCCCGCGATAAAAGGGGTGCCGAAGATCTGCCTCACTTCAAAAAAACTTTAGATTTCCCCAGGGGTAAGGCATTTATGGGTAAAGGGCGGGACGCACTTTTCCAGGCCCTTTCCGAATCGGGAAAACAGGCTGCCGGCAACTACCGGGTGTGCAGAAAAGATGCCGCGATTGAACAAAGATGGCATTGCACGTGTACTTATTACAATAAACTGCCGGATGGCGCCAACTGCTTTTCATATTCGCCGGATCCTGTTCATCGAAGATGGGGGAGTGGACTATACCGTTTTCAGGGAGGCCCTGGAAAAGGTGGATGCCGGCATCGAGCTGTATTTTCTGCCCGGCTGCAATTACAGCCACTTTGGGGCGGGCACCTTTATCCCGGACCTGATCTTCCTGACCCTGAAGTCCCCGGGTAAGGAGCACGCCCATTGCCTCCGGCAGATCCGCAACAGCGACTATGCGGCCATACCCGTGATCATGTATGCTGCCAACGGGGGAGAGGAGCAGGTGCAAAAGGCCTACCGGGACGGCGCCAGCCTGTACCTGGTAAAGCCGGTCCTGCTGCAGGAGCTGGTAAGCTGCCTGAAAAAAATACTGAAGGAAATGAACTGGGGGAACCCGGCACAGGTAACCCGGTCTTTTTGCATCGATGGAAAATACATCGCCCTGAAAGGCCGGGACATGCCCTGACCTTGCGCCGCCCGGCGGGCAGCGTGAACGCCCGCCCCGACCACTACCGCATGGTGGTGGAATGAACGTAGATTTAGGCCCTTATAATGCACAAAAATGACGCACCCATCGCCCCCACCCGGCCCGCACAGCATGGGCACCGCCTGCCTGCAGGCAGCGCATGCCTATTCGTTTCACCACGCCCACCTGACGCCCATCTTCGCCACCGCCACCTTCACCTTCGACAGCGCGGAGCAGGGCAGGGACGTGTTTTCGGGCAAGGAGCCCGGTTATATCTATTCGCGCTTCGGCAACCCCACGGTGACCGTGGCCGAGGACGTCATTGCCCGCCTGGAAGCCTTCGGGCTGCAGGACGAAGAAGGCAGGCCCCTCGAGCTGAAAGCACTGCTGCATGCCAGCGGCCAGTCGGCCCTGGCGACGCTGCTGCTGTCGGCACTGTCTGCCGGCGATACGGTGCTTTCGCATTACTCGCTCTATGGCGGCTCCCACGAGCTGATCTATGGCTTCCTGCCCCGCTTTGGCATCCACAGCCGCATTGCCGACCTCAGGGACCTGGAAGGGGTAGCAGACCTTATCCGGAAAACCCCTTCGTTAAAGCTGATCCATGTGGAAACCCCCGGCAATCCCTCCCTGCAGTGCATCGACCTGGAGGCCATCTGCACCCTAGCCCGGCGCCACGGGCTGCGGGTATCGGTGGACAATACCTTTTCCACCCCCTACCTGCAGCAGCCCTTCCGGTTCGGGGCCGACTTTGTCGTGCATTCCACCACCAAGTTCCTCAACGGCCACGGCACCTCCATCGGCGGCGTGCTGGTGGGCCGCGACCACGCCTTCATGAAGGAAAAGGCGTACGGCGCCTACAAGGTGCTGGGCGCCAACGCCAACCCCTTCGACGCCTTCTTGCTGCTGCAGGGCATCAAAACCCTGGAGCTGCGCATGGAAGCCCACTGCCGCAATGCGGCGCAGGTGGCGGCCTTCCTTTGTGCGCACCCCCGGGTGGAAAGGGTCCATTACAACGGCTTGCCCTCCCACCCGGATTACCATACGTCCCAAAAGCAAATGCGGCTGCCCGGGTCGGTCTTGAGCTTTGAGCTGAAAGGGGGGCTGGAAGCCGGCATGGCCTTTATGAACCGGCTGCAGCTGTGCGTGCGGGCCGTTTCCCTGGGCACCGTGGACACCCTGGTTTCCCACCCGGCCTCGATGTCGCATTCGGGCATGTCGCGGGAGGACCGCCTGCAATCGGGGATCACCGACGGGCTGATCCGCATGAGCGTGGGCATTGAAAACAGTGTGGATATCCTCGGCGATCTGGAGCGGGCCCTGTCCGGGGCAGGTGGGGATTTTTAAAACGGGGATGCCCGGAAAATGGTATAATATTTCGGCTGCTTAAGAAACGAAATATTTGCTATATGAAGTTGCTGGAGGTAAAGGTATTGCGGGGACCTAACTACTGGTCCATAAGAAAACAAAAGCTCATTCAGATGCTCCTGGACCTGGAAGACCTGGAATTCCGGCCCACCAACGAGATCCCCGGGTTTTACGAAGGCATCAAAGCCCTGATGCCCTCCCTGTACAACCACTATTGCAGCGAAGGCCATCCCGGCGGCTTTTTTGAACGCGTGAAGGACGGTACCTGGATGGGGCATGTGATCGAACACCTTGCCCTGGAGCTGCAAACCCTGGCCGGCATGAGCACCGGCTTCGGCCGAACCAGGGGCGCCGGGAAGGAAGGGGTTTATTTCGTGGTTTTTTCGTATTGCGAGGAAGAGGAAGGCCTGTACACCGCCGGCGCCGCCCTGCGCCTGGCCGAGGCCCTCATCCGGGGAGAAGCCTTCGATATCGCTAAGGAAGTGGACACGATCAAAAGCCTCTGGCACAAAGAAAAGCTGGGACCGTCGACGCATTCCATTACCGCGGAAGCCCTGCGCCGCGACATCCCGGTCATCCGCCTGGACGCCTCCTCCACGGTGCAGCTGGGCTATGGCAGCAAACAAAAGCGGATCGATGCGGCCATGACCTCTTATACCGGCATCATCGGGGTGGAGATCGCGGGCAACAAGGAAGTGACCAAGAAGGTGCTGGCAGAGGCCCTGGTGCCCGTGCCGGCCGGCCGCATCCTTACCTGCGTGGACCAGCTGAAAGCAGCGATCGAAGAAGTGGGGTTCCCCCTGGTGATCAAGCCCCTGAACGCCAACCAGGGAAAAGGCGCCACCACCCACCTCACCACCTGGCAGGACGCCACCGCGGCCTTTGTGCGGGCCAAAGAATTCTCCGAAGAGGTGATCGTCGAAAAGTTCATTACCGGCAACGACTTCCGGGCCCTGGTGGTGAATTATAAGTTCGTGGCCGCCGCCCTGCGTACCCCGGCCGCCGTCACCGGCGACGGCCTCCATACCATCGCCCAGCTGATCGACCGGGTCAATGCCGACCCGCGCAGGGGCCAGGGCCATGAAAACAGCCTGACGGCCATCCGGGTGGACGAGGTGACCTGGGAGCTCCTGGCAAAAAAGAACTACCGGCTCGATACCGTATTGCCCAAGGACAGGGTGCTGCACCTGAAGCCTACGGCCAACTTAAGCACGGGGGGAACGGCCACCGACGTGACCGATACGGTGCACCCCGCCAACATCCGCCTGTTTGAACGCATCGCCCACCTCATCGGCCTGGATGTCTGCGGCATTGATGTGATGGCCGCCAACCTGTCCGAGCCCATCAAACAATCCGGCGGCGCCGTCATCGAGGTGAATGCGGCCCCGGGCCTGCGCATGCACCTGCAGCCTTCTGCCGGCCAGCCGCGCAACGTGGCCGCCCCAATCATCGATATGCTTTTCCCCACCAATGACGGACGCATACCTATAGTGGCCATCACCGGCACCAACGGCAAGACCACCACCACCCGGCTGCTGGCCCATATCGTGCAGCACGAAGGTTATTGCACCGGCTATACCACCACCGACGGCATTTATATAAACGGCGAACAGCTCAACGACGGCGACGCTGCCGGCCCTGCTTCCGGCCGGCTGATCCTCAGGGACCATTCGGTGGAGTTTGCCGTACTGGAATGCGCCCGTGGCGGCATGTTGCGCAGCGGCCTGCCCTTTGACAAATGCGATTGCGCCATCGTGACCAACGTGGCTTCGGACCACCTGGGGATGGGCGGCATCCACACCATCGAACAGCTGGCCAAGGTCAAAGCCATCGTGCCCGAATCAGTCAAGGAAACCGGCTACGCCGTGCTCAATGCCGACGACGACCGGGTGTATGCCATGAAGGACCGGGTGCACTGCAAGGTGGCGCTCTTTTCCCTTTTCCCCGACAATGCCCGCATCGAACAGCATTGTGCGGAAGGCGGCCTGGCGGCCTTTGTCGACGACGGCTAGGTATTGCTGCGCCGGGGCCGCAACCTGATCCCCATTGAAGAGGTTCAGCATATTCCCGTAACCTATGGCGGCATGGCGACGTTCAATATTTACAACGTCCTGGCCGCCAGCCTGGCGGCCTTTGCCAGCAAGATCAACCTCAATACCATCAGCCAGGCGCTGCGCACCTTTGTGCCCACCAACGAAATGATGCCGGGACGGATGAACCTGTTCCGGTTCCCCGATTTTTCGGTCCTGCTGGATTATGCCCATAACCCCCACGCCCTGCAGGCGCTGGGCCAGATGGTCACCGCCTTCGGGGCAACGGTGAAGGTGGGGGTGATCACCGGCGTGGGCGACCGCAGGGACGAGGACCTCATCGCCTTTGCAGAGGAGGCTGCCCGCATTTTCGATAAGATCATTATCCGGCACGATAAAGACCTGAGGGGACGTACGGCGGAGCAGCTGAACGGGCTGCTGTACCGGGGCATCCACCTGGTGGATCCCCATAAGCCGGTTTCCTTTATCCCGGACGAGTGCGCCGCCGTGGACGAAGTGGTACGGACGGCCATCGCAGGGTCGCTGGTGGTCATCCTCAGCGACGACATAGAAGAAGTCTATGACCGGTTGAACTATCACCTGGACCGGGAAAAAGAAAAAGAAGCAGCCCCCCAGGTTTAAGGAACCCAACAGGCCCGCCGGGTACGGAAAGCATCATTTTTGCGTTATAGCGATGAGCAAGGTTTTTGGTAACCATCAGCAAACCTATTTTATGATACAGGCCGCTTTACCGGATAATGAAACGCAACGGCTGCAGGAGCTGCAGTCCTACCACATCCTGGACACGGAAGGGGAAAGTGATTTTGACCAGATCGCGGAACTCGCCTCCCTCATCTGCAACAGTGAGATTTCACTCGTCTCCCTGGTAGACAAGGACCGCCAGTGGTTTAAAGCGCATAAAGGACTGGGGATTGACGAAACGCCCCGGGAGGTTTCCTTTTGCGCCCACGCCATCCTGCAGGACGATGTGTTTATTGTGGAAGATGCGCAACGCGACGAACGTTTTTGGGACAACTCCCTGGTCACCGGCGGGCCGCACATCCGCTTTTATGCCGGCGCCCCGATCATATCGGAGCAGGGCCATAAGCTGGGCACCGTCTGCGCCATCGACAAACACCCCCGGCAGCTGACGCCCACCCAGAAAGAAGCACTGGAAAAGCTCTCCCGCCAGGCAGCGGTCCTGCTCGAGTTTAAAAAGCAGAATGCGCAGCTGAAACAGGCGGCAGCCGAGCAGCAGAGGCTGGCGGCACAGGCCGAAAGGCTGAACGAGGAGCTGTTCCGCAGCAACGAAGACCTGCAACGGTTCGCCCATGTGGTCTCCCACGACCTCAAGGAGCCGGTGCGCAAGGTGCTGACCTTCGGGGAACGGCTGCAGCACGAGTTGAACGGCATGCTGACCGAAAGATCTACGCTCTACCTGTCCAAGATCAGGGAGGCCTGCCACCGCATGCACCGGATGGTGGAAGGGGTGCTGCAGTATTCCTCGCTCAATGCCCGGGAAGCGGAAAAAGAACCGGTCGACCTTTCCGAAGTGATGGACCGGGTGGAAGGCGACCTGGAACTGAAGATCGCAGAAAAAGTAGCCGTCATCGAACGAGGCCCCCTGCCGGTGGTGACGGGCTCGCCGGTGCTGCTCTACCAGTTGTTTTACAACCTCGTCAACAATTCCCTGAAGTTTGTGCGGCCGGGGGTACCGCCCCGCATAAAGGTCCATTGCACCGGCAAAGCCGGGGGCTTCTTTGAAATCACCCTGCAGGACAACGGCATCGGCTTTGAACAGGAGCAGGCCGAAAAGATCTTCCAGTCGTTTACCCGGCTTCATTCCAAAAGCGAGTACGAAGGAACGGGCCTGGGCCTTTCGTTGTGTAAAAGCATCGTCGAGCGGCACGGCGGCACCATCCGGGCCGAAGGGAAAGAAGGCGCAGGCGCTACCTTTTATTTTTCCCTGCCGGAATAAAGTGCCCCACCCCGCGACCCTCGTTTTAACGAAGCTTTAATTTACCGGGGCTTTTCTATCGGATTTTTTGCTAGATTTGTTGACATGGCAGGTAGCACTCACCATAATGCACAAACGATTTCTCCCCGGTACGTGGTGCCGGATACGAGGGATTGCTATACCTGTTCCTTTACCGAGTTTTATCCTTTCTGCTCCAAGCTGTATTACTTCTCCAGCTACAAGGAGTTTAACGGGCTTTCCCGCGCCTGATGCTTCCGGGATAGCTTTTTCTAAGAACCATACGTCACCTGTGCACGGTGCCGGCACGCTCCTGTAGCCGGGACGCCGAACGCACCTGATTGTAGCGTTTTCCTTTATGGGCTTTCCCGGCCGGTTTCTGCGGCTGCCCAGGCGCCTGCCTCCTTCCCTTTATTCACATCCCTAAAATGATATGTTATGCCTGAGGTAAATGAACAACCCATTTTCAGCCAGGAAGATTATGAGCGGGCAAAGCTGGAGGCCCGTGACCACTGGCCGCCGGAGGTGGTGCGCCTGAATTCCAGGGTGACCATCCAAGACGCAAAAGAAGGAAAAGTCCTGGAGCTTACGGTGGTCCTTCCCGAAAAAGCAGATATAAAGCAGCGCAAAGTATCGGTGCGCTCCCCGGCAGGCACGGCACTGATCGGCTGCCGCACGGGCGATACCGTAGCGTGGGAGGTGCCTTCCGGCAGGAAGGCCTTCACCATCCTGGAGGTCGCTCCTTCAGGTAATTAACGATTCGGGAACACTAAAAAAGCAAACACATGTACCTCTATCTTTTTCTGGCCGTCCTTATCGGCCTCCCCGCCCTGTACGGGATGCTGCAGGTGGTCCGCCAGGGGCGTAAAAAAAGCCGGCAGCTCCGCCTGGCCGGGGCCTTTGACGCGCTGGTGCGCCAGCACAAGCTTTCGGTAGAATGCCTGGATATCCTGGAAGGCAGGATCATTGCCCTGGACCGGAAAAATAAAAAACTCCTGCTGATCGACCATACCGGCAAGCACCGGCAGGAGTGCTGCATCTCCCTGTTCCACGTCCGGGAGGTCAGGATCGTAGAAGATCAGGATCCCGTTCACCGGTGCACCCACACCTTGTCGGTGGAACTGGCGTGCCGCAGGGCTGATACGCGGTACCGGTTTTATTTTTATCGCGACGGCCGTGACGCGGTAACGGAGCTGCCTTCCCTGTCCCGCAAAGCCCTGCACTGGCACAGCCGCATCAGCCTCCACCGAAGCCCGGGCATTATTTCCCTGGAACAGGAATTTACCGGGTAACAAAAAGGGCTTCAGTCCATACGGCCTTTACAACTGACAGTCGTTTTCATTAGATGGGCATACCAGATTCCTCGCTTGCCTAAGGCGGGCCAGGGGCCGCGCTGCCAATGACAAAAAGGACAAAGCGCTACTTTAAGACTGTCATTATAAACGCAGTGAGGAATCCCGTCGGAAACGAAGGAATATTTCTATTCGAAGGAGGGGTTTCCTGTACCACAAAAGGACTTTTCGTGCCCCGACGGGATTCCTCACTGCGTTTATAATGACAGCTCTACAGGTTGTCACCAGCTTTAGAATTGTTCCTTCGAAATGGGTCTTCTGAATAACAGTCTTAAACAAACACTCTTCACTATTTGCGGAGGACAAAGCGGTAATACACCAGCTCCCCGGATTTCAACTGGCTATGGGCCTGAGAACCCACCACGCCGGAAAACTCTTTAAATACCCCTTGCAGCCAGGAGGGCACATGCTCCTTGATGCGTTGCTGCTTCACCGGCTCCTCCTGCTCTATAGCCATCGCTACATTGGGGCTGATATTTTCTTCAGATACCAACTGCAAGCCGCAGGCCCGGAGCTGCTCCCGGAGCAGGGCCATGTCTTTGGCCACCCGTATATCCGCCAGTAAAAGATAGCCCCCTTTCCGGAGCACTCTTTGGACTTCCGATAAGAACTGCGGCACGGAGCCATAGGTATGGGAAGATTCCACGTTGATGACCGCGTCAAAGCTGCCGGGGGCGAAGGGAAGGCGCTCGGCGCTGCCCTGCACAAACCCGAGACCGCCGGCGCCAAAGTATTGATTAGCCCTTTTCACTGCCTGGAGGGCAATGTCCACGCCCATGACTTTTGCGGGACGGAGGTACTTTTTCAGGTAAGCGGCGCCCCCGCCCCTGCCGCTGCCCACTTCCAGGACGTCCCATCCCTCCAGGTTTATTTTACCGGCCAGGTAATGGTACAAGCCAATAGGGTAGCGGTTGATCTCGTCGGCAGGGGCAAGGGATAAAGCCGGCTCCTGCGGCAAAGGCGCATAGCCGTAGTTCATAAAGGACCAGTTCTTTACCGTAAACTTTTTGGCGAGGACCTCGTAAATGGGCTTCCAGAGCAGCCGCCGGAAAAGGGCGTAGTCGGTGAGTTTCAAAAAGAGCCGGGTGATCATAAAAAATTTTGAAAGCGAATGGGGACATAAAGCTAGGGGGATTGAAATGAAAGAGGATATTCTTATTCAATTTATTGAATGCCTTATCTTAGTTGGCCCCGACCAAAAACGTAAACCACATGCAACTTTTTCGCATCCTCCGGCTGTCGCTGGCCTTTGTACTGCTATCCGGCACGGAATCCCCCGTTAGCGCACAACGCATTGACCGGCAGGCGCTGGTGAGCCGGCATAATGTAAAACTTTCCGAAGCGGATGCGCTGGCGCCGCTGTCGGTAGGCAACGGCGATTTCGCCTACACGGCCGATGTTACCGGCATGCAGTCGCTGGAAGGTTATTACCACAAAAACGGCATACCGCTGGAAACGATGTGCACCTGGGCCTGGCACTCCTTCCCCAACACGCAGCAGCTGAAGCTGGAGGACGCCATGAAGCCGATCGACTTCCACGGCCGGCAAATTATGTATGCCAGCCAGGAGAAAAGCCCGGCCGGCGAATACTACCGCCAGAACCCGCACCCGGTACCCCTGGGACAAATCGGCCTGACGGACGCGGGCAGGGCGCTGGAGGTGACCGACATTACCGGGGTGGACCAAACGCTCGACCTGTGGCGGGGGCTGATCACCAGCAATTATACGCTCCACGGCCAGGCGGTATCGGTGCAAACCGTTGCCCACCCGCAGCAAAGTATGGTGGCCTTCTCCATTCAATCCAACCTGCTCCGGTCGGGCAGGCTGACGCCGGTCCTCCGCTTTCCGTATGCCTATGACCTGAAGATCAAGAACAAGCCGCCCTTTGACTGGAGCAAGCCCGACCGGCATCAGACCACCATCGTCCGCCAGTCGGCCAACAGCGCTTTGCTGCAACGCAGCATCGAGGGCACCACCTACTATGTGGCCCTGCACTGGCAGGGCAAGGCCCGGCTGGAAAAGGCGGGCAACCATTCTTACCTCCTGAACGCCGCCGGCAGTGACAGCCTGCAGCTGGTTTGCCGGTTTTTGCCCGCCCGAAGCATGCAGCCGCCGCCCACCTTTGCGCAGGTAAAAGCGGCCGGCGCTGCCGGCTGGAAAGATTTTTGGGAAAAAGGCGCCGCAGCCGACCTGTCGGCCAGCAAAGACCCGCGGGCCACCGAGCTGGAACGCCGCATCGTACTGTCGCAATACCTGCTGAAAGTGAACTATGCCGGTTCGTTCCCGCCCCAGGAGACCGGCCTGACGCACATCAGCTGGTATGGCAAGCATAACTCCGAAGTGTATTGGTGGCATGCGGCCCAGTTTTACGAGTGGGGCCATCCCGAGCTGTTGGAAAAAAGCTTTGCCTGGTACCAGAAGATTTTACCCAAAGCCGTTGCCGAAGCCAAACGCGAGGGCTTCGAAGGGGCCCGCTGGCCCAAGATGGCGGGCATCGACGGGCGCACCAGCCCGGGCAGCATCAACCCGTTCATCATCTGGAACCAGCCTAACCCGATCTACCTGGCAGAACTGATCTACCGGGCAAAACCGACGCCGGCCACCCTGAAGCAATACAGCGACGTGGTTTTTGAGTCGGCCAAATTCCTGGCCTCCTATGCTTTTTACGATACCAAAACAGGGCGCTACGTGCTGGGCCCGCCCATCAAGGCGGTGAACGAGCACACGTCGGAAAACGCCACCCAAAACCCTACCTTCGAGCTGGTGCAATGGTACTACGGCCTGAAGGTGGCGCAGGACTGGCGGGTGCGGATGGGCCTGCCCCGCCAGCCAAAATGGGACGATATCCTCAACAAACTTTCACGCCCCACCATCAGCAACGACAAGTACCTGGAGATCGAGACCGAGCCTTCCGGCGGCGGTTCCGACATGATCATGGCCCTGGGCTACCTGCCGCAAACGCCCATGATCGACCCAAAGATCATGGCCAATACCTTTAACGCCATTTACCAGCGCGGCGGCATGCGCAGCTTCATCAGCTGGAGCCTGGGCAAGGGGGCGCTCACCGCCGCCCGGCTGGGAGAACGGCAGAAAGCCATCGACATCTTGTGCAATGATACCTTCGGCGCCCATTTTTTAAAGAACGGGCATGTGCAGCGCGCCAAAGAACCCTTGACCTGCCCTGCTTACCTGCCGGCAAACAGCGCCTTCATGGCGGCCGCGGGCTTGATGATCGCCGGGTGGGAAGGTGGCCCGGACAGCAATGCGCCCGGCTTCCCGCAGGACGGCAGCTGGACGGTAAAATGGGAAGGATTGAATAAATTACCGTAACATGATCCGAACCTACAAAGCAATGATCCCGTGGGCGCTCCTGCTGGCCGTTCTGTGCGGGTGCAGCGTGCTGCAGCCGGGAGCAAAGAAGCAGGCGTTCGCCAAAGGCGCCGACATCGGCTGGCTGCAGCAGATGGAAGCCACCGGGTATAAATTCTATAACGACAACGGCCAGGAAGAGGATTGCTTCAAAATCCTGAAGGACCACGGCATCAATACGATCCGCCTGCGCACCTGGGTGCACCCTTCCGACCACCGGGCTAGCGGCCATAACAGCAAAGCGGAAACCGTGGCCATGGCGGTGCGTGCCCGCAAATGGGGCATGCGGGTCATGATCAATTTCCATTACAGCGACAGCTGGGCCGACCCCGGGAAGCAAAAAAAGCCGGCGGCCTGGGAAGGCCATGATTTTCCGAGGCTGCTGCAGGATGTCTATGACTACACCTATGACGTCATGAGCGATCTGAAGAAAGCCGGCGTACAGCCCGAATGGGTGCAGGTGGGCAACGAAATTCCCGGGGGCATGATCTACCCGGAGGGAAGCACGGCCCACTGGCCGCAGCTGGCGCAGTTGATCAATAAAGGGTATGCGGCGATCAAAGCGGTAAGCCCCCGTTCCCAGGTGATCCTGCACCTCGACCAGGGAAACAACAAGCAGCGGTTCCGCACCTGGTTTGACAGTGCCCGGGCCCACGGCGCCCGGTACGACGTGATCGGGCTTTCTTATTATCCCTACTGGCTGCCCGGGAAGCCCGATTACACGCTTTCCATCGACGACCTGGGCCAGAACATGAAGGACCTGGCGGCACGCTATGAAAAGGAAGTCATGGTGGTGGAGGTCGGCGGAGAGGATACCCAACCGCAAAACACCTACGACATGCTGGTGGCGGTGATCCGGAAAGTAAAGGAGGTTCCCCGTAAAAAAGGGCTGGGGGTCATTTACTGGGAACCCCAGGGCGCCAGGAGCTGGAGCCGGTACCCGTTAAGCGCCTGGGGCGAGGACGGCAGGCCCACCAAAGCACTGGACGCCTTCCTGGCAGACTGACGTCTAACGTCAAGGCATCCGTGCATTGCGTTGGGCCTACCCACATCATCCCTTCTTATACTGGTCGTCGCTGACCTTTTCCATCCAGTCGACCACTTTGCCCGCCAGGTTTTCCTGCAGGGCAATATGGGTCATTCCATTGGTGGCGGTAGCGCCATGCCAGTGCCGTTCGCCCGGCTCAAACCAAACGACATCCCCCGGGCGCACTTCCTCCACCGGCCCGCCTTCCCGCTGCACCCAGCCGCAACCGGCCGTAATGATCAGGGTTTGCCCGAGCGGGTGGGTATGCCAGGCGGTTCGTGCGCCGGGTTCAAAGGTGACGCTGGCGGCGGCTGCCCGCCGGGCACCATTGGCATCGAATAAGGGGTCGATGCGCACCGCCCCGGTAAACCAATCCTCCGGGCCTTTGGCGGAAGGCCGTGCGCCTGTTCTTGTGATTTCCATTGCTGCTGTTGTTTAGGTGCTCAAAGGTAGGCCGGTCCGGCCCATCGCGGGTAATGATTATCCCACCAATTATTATGGAATTCAAACCTCCAGGCTGCGCAACGACTTGGGGTTGGTGCCGGTCATCCGCTTGAAGTAGTTGTTAAAATAAGAAGGGTATTCAAAGCCCAGGGCATAGGCAATGTCAGAAATGTTCCAGTCGGTATGCTGCAGCAGGGCTTTTGCTTCACTGATGATGCGCTCGCTGATGTGGGCGGAGGTCGGCTTGCCGGTCACTTCCTTTACGGCACGGTTCAGGTAATTGACATGCACGTTCAGGCTTTTGGAAAAATCCTGCGCCGTCTTCAATTGAAGGGGGCGGTCCGAGCTTTCGATGGGGAACTGCCGTTCCAGCAGCTCCAAAAACACGGAGGCCAGGCGGGAGGCCGCATTGGTGTGCCGGTCGTATTTTTCCGAAGGCTGCAGCTTTAAGGCCTCGTGAATGATCAGGTGGATGTAGTTGCGCATCAGGTCGTCTTTGTATTGGTAATCGGCCTGTTGCTCCTCGATCATTTTCCGGAAGATGGTGTTTAAAAACTCCCGCTGCTGATCGGTGATTTTTAAAATGGGCGTGCCCCCGATCTTGAAGAAAGGCGACTGTTGCAGGGTTTCGGAGCGGTCGGACATTTTCAAAAAGTCTTCGGAGAAAAGGCAGGTGTAGCCCACATAGCTGGTGGAAAGGGTTTCCCAGGAATACGGGATGTGGGGGTTGCCGAAAAACAAAACCGTGCCCTCGGTTTCAAAGCTCCGGTCCGCGTAGTGGATGATGCTCCTGCCGGTGGTCAGGCAGATCTTGTAAAAGTCTTTCCGGCTGTAAATGCGGGTGGCCTGCCCGTCGCCTTCAATCTGGTACACGTTGAAGCCCTTCAGCTTTAGCTCGTTATTGAAGGCGGAAACCAGGCGCACGCTCTTGTTTTGCATGGGGTAAAGTTAAGGAAATCAATACAGCTTATGGGCGAATAAGGCCGGGGCGCACTACCGGGGCGGGCAGGGCGGGAGCGGGGGGCGGGCGGCCCCTAAATCTGGCACAGCTTTTTCTATTGCTGAACACCATACTGCCGGCAGGCCGGCGTTGCCACCGCAACCGCCCCCTGCCGCCAGGCCCTAAAACCATTCATCATGAAACAAGTTATTGCAATGGCTGTGGCAGCCCTCTCCCTGGCAGCCTGTAACAATGAAAGTTCCACCACCGGCGAAGCCGCCGACACCAGCATGACGACCACTACCACCACCACGGATGTCGGCTATGATACCACGGCAACTTCCACAACGACCACTACCTCCACCACCACCACTTATACCCCCCGGGAAGGCGACGTCACCTACCGCAACAACAAGGTACTGGTGATGCGGAACGGGGAATGGGTGGAAGCCAAAGAAGACGTGCGGCTGGACAATGGTGACGTGGTGACCCGCAACGGTAAAGTAAAGCGGGCCGATAAAGAGGTGGACCTCGACGAAGGCGAGGTGGTCGACAGGACCGGCAACTTCTTTGATAAGGCCGGCAACGCCATTGAAAATGCCTGGGACAAGACGAAGCATGGCGCAAAAGTGGCCGGTAAAGCCATCGGCAACACGGCGGAAAAAGTAGGCCGCAAAGTGAAAGATGCCGTAGACGGCGACCATGACCGGAAAGAAAAGAACCCATAAAGCAGCAATAGTTGCCTACCTGTTTCCCATCCCTGTCCCCCCTTAAGGACGGGGATGGCTGTTTTAAGGCACCCGGGGCCGGGAACGGAAAATGTTACTACTTTATTTAATTTAAAAAAAATCCCTCTATATCTGACAATTGGCTATTTTAGCGGCCTTTGGATCAATTTTCTAAGAAGCGGTCCGGGATCATATTCGGATGATCCCGGATTCGACAACCACCCATTTGAACATGCGTACCTGTTTTCTTATTGAAAATGATGAAGAGGACCAGGAGATCTTCAGCCTGGCCCTGCAGGAAGTAGCCCCCGGCAGCAACCTGGTTGTTGCCGAAAACGGGGTGAGCGCCCTTGCCCTGCTGCAGGCAGACAGGGCTCTTTTGCCTTCTATGATCTTTATCGACATGAATATGCCCCTGATGAATGGCAAGGAGTGTTTGCAGGAGCTCAAAAAGATCGGCTACCTCCGGGAAGTGCCGGTGTACATTTATTCCACTACGGCCGACCCCGCAGCCATTGCCGAAGTAAAGGCCCTGGGGGCGGAAGATTTTTTTGAAAAACCCTCCAGTTACCATCAATTCACGGTTTTGCTGGCAAAGCTGATCGCCGGTTACCGCTTACGCAGCCATCGTTCGTGCAACGTCTGATCGCCGTTGCCCGTCCTTACCCCTCACCCTTACCCAGCAAAACTATTTTTTTGAATACGGTTATCAAAACAATCTCCCTCCTGGTGCTCCTGCTTCCCCTGGGGGCTGCGGCACAGGAAGAAAAGCTGTCGCCGGAAGCCTTAAAGAAGCTGTCGGTGGAAGAATTGATGGATGTGGAAGTGACCCTGGTATCCCGCTCCCCGCAAAAGCTTACCGAGGCCGCGTCGGCAATCCAGGTGATCACCGGGGACGACATCCGGAGATCCGGCGCCACCAGCCTGCCGGAAGCCCTGCGCCTGGTGTCCAACCTGCAGGCGGCACAACTCCAGTCCAATGCCTGGATCATCAGTTCCCGCGGCTTCAATACCATTTTTGCCAACAAGCTCCTGGTGATGATCGATGGCCGTACGGTGTATACCCCTTTATTTGGCGGCGTGGTCTGGGAACTGCAGAACGTGCTGCTGGAAGACGTGGACCGCATCGAGGTGGTCAGCGGTCCCGGCGGCTCGCTCTGGGGCGCCAATGCCGTCAATGGCGTGATCAATATTGTGACCCGGTCGTCCAAAGAAACGCAGGGGCTTTATGGAAGCCTGGCGGCCGGCACCTTTGTCAAGGACATGGCGGCCCTGCGCTATGGCGGAACCATCAACGACCAGATCTCCTACCGGGTCTACGGCCAGCATTTCGACCGCGAGGCCACCCGGCTGCCTTCCGGGGCAAAGAACCACGATGCCTGGGGCCTCAGCCAGGGCGGCTTCCGCCTGGACTGGAACGCCTCCGCCTCGGACCAGCTGAGCGTCCAGGGCGATTACTTCGGCGGTGCCCGTGAGGGGTCGGCCGGAAAATCGGCGATCAACGGGCAAAATGTCCTGGGACGCTGGAACCATACGGTTTCCAACCGGTCCGACCTTTCGCTGCAGCTGTACTTCGACCGGTACGACCGCGAGGATAAAGCCTCCGCTTCGGATACCCGGCTGCATACCTTCGACCTGGATTTCCAGCACCGCTTTCCTTTAGGCAAACGGCAAAGCATCCTGTGGGGCGCGGGTGCCCGGCTGGCACAGGACTCCAGCTGGTTTGCCACCAACCTGATGGGGATCCTGCCCACCCGCAAAAGACTGGACCTGTACAGCGGCTTTCTCCAGGATGAGGTCAGCCTCGGCAAACGCCTGAAGCTGACGGTGGGCACCAAGCTGCTGCACAACGTCTATACCGGCTTCGAGCTGCAGCCCGGCGCCCGTTTCGCCCTGACGGTACGCAAGGACAACCTCCTGTGGGGGGCCGTCTCCCGGGCGGTGCGTACGCCCAGCCGCTACGATGTGGATTATTACCTGCCGGCCTACCCGGTACCGCCCACCAGCCCCAGCGTTGCCGGCGGCCCCAACTTCGTTTCCGAAAAGATGGTGGCCTACGAGCTGGGCTACCGCATCCGGCCCAATGCCGTCTCCAATTTTTCGGCAGCCGTCTTTTACAACCGCTACCGGGATGTGTACAGCGTGGAGGCCCTGCCGGGTACCCTCACCTACCAGATCCAGAACGGATCGGAGGGCGCCTCCTGGGGACTGGAGCTTTCCGGCACCTATAAGCTCACCAATAGCTGGCGCCTGAGGGGCGGTTATACCTATTTTGACAAGGACCTGCACGCCAGGCCCGGGCACGTGTTCGACCCCGCCTACCTGGGCAATGATGTCAAGCACCAGGGCCTCCTGCACTCGATCCTGGACCTGCCCTTTCACCTGCAGCTGGACCTGACGGGCCGCTACCTGGACCGGCTATCCAAAACCCTGGCCACCGCGGAAGTGCCCCCTTATGTTACCTACGACGCCCGCCTGGCGTATACCTTTAAAAAAGGGGAGCTGTCGGTGGTCGGCCAGAACCTGCATAAAGACAAGCATGCAGAGTTTGGCACCCTGCAGATCCCCCGGAGCGTTTATCTTAAAATCACGGGGCGCTTTTAATGCACACACAAAAAATATATAGCCGCCCGACCGGAGGAAGAATGCTGCTGCAGTGGTCCTTTTGTTTTGCCCTGGCCTTTGCCTGGCTGGGGTTGAACGCCCAGTCCAACCCTTCGCGGGAATACCAGGTGAAGGCGGTGTTCCTGTACAACTTTACCCAGTTTGTACAGTGGCCGCAGGGGGGCTCCAGAGGTCCCTTCATCATTGGCATTTTAGGCAACGACCCTTTTGGCGCTTACCTGGACCAGACGGTGGCCAACGAGAGAGTGGCAGGCCGCAGCATCGTGGTGCGGCGGTTCCGGGAAGCGGGCGACGTCGGTGCCTGCCATATCCTTTTTGTGCACGCCGCGCAAGCCACCCCCGGGACGCTGGCCGCCCTGAAAAACCGGGGTGTATTGACGGTAGGGGATGCCGGCAACTTCATCAGCCGGGGCGGCATGGTCCGGTTTTATACGGAAAACAATAAAATACGATTGCAAATCAACCTGGCGGCCGCCAAGGAGGCAGACCTGGAGATCAGCTCCAAGCTGTTGCGTGTGGCTGATGTGGTGGAATGATAACGGATAACCCATGAATGCGAAACATACCTCCATACAGCAAAAGCTCATGCGTGTCATCCTCCTGACGAGCGGGGCGGTGTTATTAATGACGTGTGCCGCCTTCTTTATCTATGAGCGGATCACCTACCGGGATATCACCCGGCAGCAGTTGTCCACGCTCAGCGAGATCGTGGCGGCCAACAGCACGGCGGCCCTGGCCTTTGACGACAAGGAATCCGCCACCGAGATCCTGGACGCACTGGCTACCGAAGAGCATATTGTGGCCGCAGGTTTATACGACAAGGAGGACGGGCTGTTTGCCCAGTACGGAGCGCAGCCTTCGGGGCTTCCCGCCCGGCCCGGCCCGGACGGGTACCGCTTTTCCGACCGGCACCTCGACGGGTACCAGGGGGTCTATTTAAACGGTATCCGCATAGGAACCCTCTACATCCGCTCGGATATGAAGGCCATGCACGGCCGCTTCCGGCTGTATGGCCTGATCACCGTCCTGTTCATGGGGGTTTCCTTCCTGGTCGCCTACCTGCTGTCCAAACGCCTGCAAAAATCGATTTCCATCCCCATACTGGAACTGGCCCAAAAGGCCCGGGTAGTATCGCAGCAGCACGACTACTCGGTGAGGGCGCTCAAACACAGCGAAGATGAAGTGGGGGCGCTGACGGAGGCCTTTAACCACATGCTGGCCCGCATCGAAGCCCAGAATGCCGACATTACCGCCTTTGCCCACCAGCTGGAGCGGAAGGTGGCCCTGCGGACCAAGGAGCTGGAAGAAACCAATACCACCCTGCGCCAGCAAAACGACTTTGTCGAATCGATCCTGAACGCCTCGGTCGACCTCATTGCCGTTTTTGACCGCGACTACCGTTATTTGAAAGTAAACCAGCAGGCCACCCGGTTTTACCATTTAAAAAGAGAGTCCCTGACCGGCAAAAAATTGCTCGAGGTCTTCCCCCAGCTGGCCGGATCGGCTATGGTGGAAGACCTGGAAAAAGCCTTCGGGGGCCAGGTGGTGCACCGGCCGGCCTACCATTCCTACCTGGCCAACCGCCAGTTTGAAAACTTCTTTATTCCCCTGCGAAACAGCAACGGGGAGGTCGACCGGGTATTGGTGATCGGCCATGATATCTCTTCCATCATGGAAGCCTCCGAGAAGCTGAAGGCCGTGAACATGGCGCTGGAACGCTCCAACCAGGACCTGGAACAATTTGCCTATGTGGCCTCCCATGACCTGCAGGAACCCCTTCGGAAAATCCAGGTGTTCTCCGACCTCTGTGAGAAGAATGCCCAGAAGCCGGAGGTATTGAACCGGTACCTGGGAAAGATCAACTCGTCGGCCCGGCGCATGACCGAACTGATCAAGGCAGTGCTGAATTACAGCCGCCTGTCGAAAGAAAGCGCTGAATTCGTGGCCGTGGATATCAACCAGGTGATCGAAAGCCTGCGGGCCGACCTGGAACTGACCATCGAGGAAAAGGCGGCCGTGATCACCACCAACAAACTGCCGCTGGTCATGGGCAATGCATTGCAGCTCAACCAGCTGTTCCTGAACCTGCTCACCAATGCCCTGAAGTTCTGTGAGCGGCAGCCCCGGATCAGCATTCATGCCTCCAGGGCAACGGCCGCCGAGCTGGGAGACCATCCCTCCCTGGACAAGGACCGGCACTATGTAAAAATCGTTTTCGCGGATAATGGGATCGGCTTCAACCAGCAATATGCCGACAAGATCTTTACCATCTTCCAACGGTTGCATAACCGCGATAATTACAGCGGCACGGGCATCGGCCTGGCTTTATGCAAAAAGATCGTGGAAAAGCATGGCGGAAGCATCGCCGTATCCAGCAGGGTAGGAGCGGGCACCACTTTCTTTATCTTCCTGCCGCTCCATACCGCTTACCCCGGGCCTTCGGCCCTGCTCCCGCAAGCCGTCTCTTATCCAAAGGCTTAGCGCTCCCTTGGCCGCGGCTGAAGCGGACGTTGATGTAGATCAAGGCCTTTTCTTGCCTTACCGCAATGGAAAGAGGGTGTTCCGTAAAGTAGCTTTGCAGGGAACGACGTATGGAACGAAAAACCTTTATCAAAAACATCGTTACAGGAGCAATTGGTATGACTACTCTATCCGCATTCAGAAATTTCACCGCCGGCTTACCCGAACAGGAAGGGCTGATGCCCGTGCTGTTCGTCGGTCATGGCTCGCCCATGAACGGCATCGAAGACACGGAGTTCAGCCGCCGGTGGACCCAAATGGCGCAGGAGATCCCAACGCCCAAAGCGGTGCTGGTGGTATCGGCCCACTGGTTCACCAAAGGCACCCGCATTACCGCCATGGATTTTCCCAAAACCATCCACGACTTCGGCGGCTTTCCCCAGGAATTGTTTGACGTACAATACCCCGCCCCGGGCCACCCGGCCCTGGCCAGGGAAACAGCCGGCCTGATCCATTCGACGGGGGTGGAGCTGGACCACGACTGGGGACTGGACCACGGCACCTGGACCATCGTCCGGCACATGTATCCGTTGGCCAACATCCCGGTGCTGCAGCTGAGCATTGATTATACCAAGGGCCCGCAATACCATTACGACCTGGCGGGGGAGCTGCTGGCGTTGCGCAAAAAAGGCGTGCTGATCATCGGCAGCGGCAACCTGGTCCACAACCTCCGCATGGTGGCCTGGGACCGCCTGAACGACCCCGAATATGCGTATGACTGGGCCAAAAAAGCCAACGACCAGTTCAAGAATTTGATCCTGGACGGGAACCACCAGCCGCTGATTCACTACAGTTCCCTGGGAAAGGAAGCCCTGCTGGCGATCCCCACCCCGGAGCACTACCTGCCCCTGATGTACACCCTGGGATTAAAGACGGCGAAAGACAACGTCTCCTTTTTCAACGACAAGGCGGTCGGCGGCTCCCTCACCATGACATCCGTAAGGCTGGGCGCCTGAGGCCACGATAAAGAAATTTCAACCGGATATCAAACCGGCAACAGGATCTTAAATGTGGCTCCGGAGCCGGGGGCGCTTTCCGCCCAGATGTAGCCCCGGTGGTTTTCCACCACCTTCTGCACAATGGACAGGCCCACGCCCGTACCCCGGTATTCGGCATTGCTGTGCAGCCGGGTGAACACCTGGAAGATCCGCTCGGCATCCTTAGGGTCAAAGCCGATCCCATTGTCCTTTACTTCGATCAGGTGAAAGGCGCTTTCCCCTTCCGCGAACAGGTCCGGCTTCACCTCTCCCGCCCGCACCACCCGCGACGTGATGGTGATCTTCGGGCGCGTGCCCGGCGCACTGTATTTAAGGGCATTGGAGATCAGGTTTTGAAACAGCTGCAAAAACTGCCGGCGGTTGCCCTTGATGGTAGGCAGGCGCCCCACCTGCAATACCGCGGCCTTCTGCTCCACTTCCAGCTCCAGGTCCTCCAGCACCGTTTCCACTTTTTTATTGAGGTTGATTTCCACTTCTTCCACCACGCCCTTGGACACCTGCGAATAGGACAGCAGGTCGTCTACCAGGGTGCCCATGCGTTTGGAAGCCCCTTCCAGCCGTTCGAACAGCCGTTTCTGGCTGTCGGTCAGGGTTTCAAAAAGTTCGCCCTTCAGCCGGTCGGCGAAAAAGTGGATCTTCCGGATCGGCTCTTTCATGTCATGGGAGGCGGCGGAGGCAAAGTCTTCGAGGTTCTGGTTGGAGCGTTTCAGCTCGGCGTTGCTTTTCTGCAGCGCTTCGTTGGCCCGGGCCAGCTCGCGGGTCCGCAGCACCACCACTTCCTCTATTTTCTGGCGTGCCAGCACCTGCGCCGTCACATCGATGGAGATGACCAGCACCCCCAGCACGTTGCCTTCGGAATCCTTGTGCGGCTCATATACAAAGTTCTGGTACACGGTTTCGGCCTTGCCCTTGCGCACCAGCGCTACCGGCCGTTCATAGGCCTGGAAGGGTTCGCCGGTGCGGTACACTTGCTCCAGCAGCTTTTCCAGTCCCTGTTCGCGGGCATCGGGCAGCCCTTCAAAAATGGGTTTGTGCATCACCGCTTCCACGGGCTTGCCCCAGAGTTCGATCATGGCATCGTTGGCGATATCCACGATATGGTCGGCCCCCATCAGGATGCACATGGCCACCGGCGCCTGCAGCACCAGGTTGCGCAGGTTCTGCTCGCTCTGTTCCACCCGTTGGCGGGCGGTATGCAGGTCGGTGATGTCCACGCCTGTATTCATGACCCCGGTAATCTGCCCGTCCTCGTACAGGGGCGTAAAGCTGTAGTGAAAGTAAAAGGTGCGGGGCTTGTCGTCCACCACCAGGTCGAGGCGCTGGTTGCGGGCATGGAAGGGAATGCCGGTGGTATACACGCGCTCCAGCTGCTCCAACACGCCCTGGTACTGCATTTCCGGCAGCACCTCCGCATAGCGTTTCCCAATAACCTCCGTTCCCTTGCCCCAGATATCCATGATGCAGGAGTTGGCCATTTCGATGCGCATTTCCGGCCCGGCATAGACCGCTATGGGGTAGGGTGCGTTCTGGATCAGGAAGCGCACCCTTTGTTCGCTGCTTTCCACCTGCCGGCGGGCTTTGATCTGTTCGGTGACGTCCACGGCCACCGCAATGACCCCCGAAACCGAGCCGTCGCCTTCGCGGAACGGCTCGTACACAAAATTGAGGTAGACGGTCTCCATGGTTCCCCCGCGGGGAACGGAAACGGGGCGCTCCCAGGCGGTAAAGGTTTCGCCGGTGGCCACTACTTTCTGCAAAATTTCTTCCAGGCCCTGGTGGCGGATCTCCGGCAGGGCTTTGAACACCGGCCGGTGGAGCACTTCTTCCGCTCCCTTTCCCCAGATCTCGTACATTTTTTTATTGGCCACCTCCACCACGAAAGAAGGCCCGCGGACGATGCACATGGCCACGGGCGCCTGCAGGATGGTGCTGCGCAGGTTTTGTTCGCTTTCCGCCAGCTTCCGGCGGGCCGTTACCCGTTCGGTGACATCGGTGGCAATGGAAAAGATACCCGTCACTTCGCCCTCTTCGTAAAAAGGCTGGTACAGCAGGGTGACATAGAGCTGGTCGCGGCGGCCGTCGCGGTCGTACCAGACCGGGATTTCGTCGGATTGAAAGGGTTCGCCGGTAATACGCACCCGGTCCAGCAGGTCGATATAGCCTTGCTCGGCCACTTCCGGAAAGGATTCCAGTACCGGTTTGCCCACCACCTGGGGGCCTTTGCCCCACAGCTTCAGGATCGGCTCATTGGCCATTTCAATGACGTAATCGGGCCCTTTGAGCAAATACATGCCTACGGGCGCCTGCATGAGTAAATTGTAAAACTTCTCGGTCTCTTGGGTATCGTACATAGTCATTTCCAGGGTTCGGGAAAACAGTATTTAAGCAAATCTAGCTGATTCCCTCGTTTTCAAATAGTTGTAAATGCTAAAATCTCCAGCCCCTGAGTCCTGCAAAATAGGAACCAAAGGCCGCTTTTCTTCCCGGGCGTCCCGTGTAGGCTCAAATATATGCGATCGGCGTGCTTAACTTTATCCCGGAACCTGGTCGGAAAGGTTACCGGCTGATGCCCTATGAACGAAAGTTATGAACGAACCGGCTTGCATCGAAATTTTTATTCCCTCCGGTGGAAACAGATCTTCCTGTATTTCCTGGGATGGCTGCTTACTTCCGGCCTGCGGGCGCAGGACTTTGTTTTTTCCCCGGTGGACGGCCGCGAAGCACTCAGCGAAGAACAGATCCGCAACATCACCCAGCTGCCGGGACGCTTCCGGCCGCGTATGGATCGGCACCGGTCAGGGACTTTTCTGCCGGGAACCGGGCGGCCGCATCCTACGCTACCGGCAAGAGGGCGTTACCTGTTTTTTCCGGGGGCCGGCTAAAGAGTTGATCATCGGCACCCAGAGCAGCGGGCTTTTGAGCAGGAACGAAACCACGGGGGCATTCAAAACCCTTTATCCCGCCCAGGTGCTGCCTGCTGCAGGACCGCGAAGGCCTGCTGTGGATGGGCACACAGGACGGGCTCAATCTATGGGATGAGCGGAACCGCCGGCTCTACCAGCTGCATATTTCGGACGGGTTGGTCAACAACAGCATCAAAGCCCTGGTCGAAGACAGCGATCACTCCCCTGGAGCGGCGATGTGCGCTCCAACTGGGAAACCTTTCGCAAGCAGATCCCGGCCGGCCTGAATTTTTCCCTCACCGGCATCCCTTACTGGAATACGGACATCGGCGGTATCTTTGCCGGCAGCTTCGTCAAGGGCGGCGGCGCCCAAAACCCGGAATTCCAGGAGCTGTACACCCGCTGGATGCAGTTTGCCGCCTTTACGCCGATGATGCGATCGCATGGAACGGATATCCCCAGAGAAATCTACCAGTTCGGCAACCGCGGCGACCAGGTGTTTGACGTGCAGGAAAAGTTTATCCGCCTGCGCTACAGCCTGCTGCCCTACACCTATTCCACGGCCTGGGACGTCACCCGGAACGGGGGCACGTTTATGCGCCCGCTCTACCTGGATTTTGCACCGGACAAGCAGGTGTTAACAATAGATAACGAATACCTGTTTGGCAAATCCCTTCTGGTGGCCCCGGTCACCCAAAAAGGAGCGACCTCCCAATCCGTTTACCTGCCGGCCGGCACCGCCTGGTACGACTTCTGGACGGGCGAAACCACCGAAGGCGGGAAAAGCGTGGAGCGGGCAACGCCCCTGGAGATCGTCCCGCTCTATGTAAAAGCCGGCGCTATCCTTCCCTGGGGGCCAAGGGTACAGTATGCCGCGGAAAAGAAGTGGGACCACCTGGAAGTCCGCATCTACCCCGGCGCCAACGGTACCTTCACCCTGTATGAAGATGCCGGTGATTCTTACGATTACGAAAAAGGCGCTTTTTCAGAAATTACCTTCCGCTGGAACGACAAGGCCCGCACACTGGCCATCGACAGCCGGAAGGGCCGCTTTCCGGGAATGCTTGCCGGCAGAACCTTTAACCTGGTCGTGGTGAAGGGGCCAAACGGCGCCGGTGCCGATGGGGCGGCCACCATCACCAAAACCCTTGGCTATAACGGCAAAGCGGTGACTGTAAAATTGTAACCGGTATACGAAACAGTAACGCCCTCCCGCTTTAAAGGAGGGCTTTTTTTTACAGGATACACCCTTAAATAAAAATCCCCTCCGGAGGGAGGGGAAGATTTATAAGGCGTTTCGGAAGTCGTCGGTTCAGGATACAGACGCCTTTGGTTTTTCAGGATCTGGACGTTTTCAAAAGGTACTTACGGATAAAAACGGGCTTTTTCAGGATACGGGAAACGGTCGGTTTGGACGAATTGGATTTGGTTTTTTTTGGATATTCAGGCTTTCAACAGGTATCGGATCGTTTGACCAGTCAAAGATAGAATGCCGATGAGCGCTTTGCCTTGTTCCTTCGGTGAATGCCCCGCTTTTGAAGGTGAATCTTTTATGAAAAAGAAGCGTTAAGAGTATAGCTGCGCAACGCAGTAAGGGTAAGGCCTGAATGGCGTTGACCGGTGAATCATCCGGAAAGATGACGGGCGTCTACACTTCAAATTTGGTCAGCTGATTGTTTTTATAGCAATAGAATTCATAGGTCGCTTTCTTGCCAAAAGCAAAGACCTTTTCGAGGTATACGGCATCATAATTTTTCTTCAGCAGAAGGTACTTTTCCTGCAGGCGGCCGGGTAGTTCCCCGGGCTCAATAGGACGTTCCACTTCCAAACCATCATCCAGGGCATACTCCACTACCAGGTTGGTGTTTCTCCAGGAAATGACGGAAGCCCGTTCGTTATCGCGATGGATCGTAGCAAAAGAGATCTTATCGTTCTTCAAAATTTGATCCGTCGTACCCACCAGCAACAGGATCCCGGAAAACACCATGGCTCCATACCCTATTTTCCGGAACAGGTGTTCGCTTAAATAAGGAAGGATAAATTTTACCGTATAGGAAGACACCACCGTGCCGGCGGCTACCGCCAGTCCCAACCCTAATGCCCTGTGGGAATACAGCCCCAGTGAAATATAAATGACCAGCTTTATGAAATGAAGGAACACTTCATTTGCCGCCCGTGTAGCGATGATCTGCTCTTTGGAAAGGCCGAACTTTAAGTAAAACCGGTTGAACAAAAGACCGATGGCCCCGGTAATGCCGGAAACGAAGCCGGCTAAAAAACCTATAGTCGCCAGGACAAATTTCGGGCAGGGCTTTTGGGAGGACGCTTCCTTTTTCTTCGATTGGAAAAGTTGCGGCACATTACCTACCAGGAAAAGGGCAACGACCAATTGCAAATAATCGGGATTAATGTATTTTATCAGGTAAGCGCCTGTCCACACTGCCGGAATGGAAAAAGGAACGAACCAGAAAAAGATCTTCCAGCGGATATGCTTTTTAAAAACGGCAATTCGCGATACGGAGCTGGTAAAGCTGCCGATCGTTAACGAAAACGGAACTACGGAAGCCGGCAGGAACAAGTTGAGGATCGGGAGGAGGATCAGGCTGGCCCCTCCACCACAGATCGCACTCATCCAAAACGCTATTATGGTTCCAAAAAACAAAAAAATCAATTCTAAAATCATAGGCAAAAGGTAAAAGGCCGCGCATCAGGATTTTAGGCCCTCCGGCAAAGCTGCAACCCGATTCTGAGGAAATATTGAAAAGGCGCCTCCCTTTCCTTTATTTCCACCCCGGAAAATTTCCGAAAATACCCTCCTAATATCAGATAATGTCCCTCTGCCGCCTTCGTATCCGGGCATATCATTGCTTTACCGGGGCCGTTGAACGGGCGAATGGAAGAAGGTTAAAATGCGGGTAAAGAAGGGCAATTTTTGCAAATAGACCTATCAAAAATGCCTGCTGACAATTGCGTGTGTTCCTGAAGGTTAGTTCAGGAAAAATCCTGCCTGTACGCCCCGGTTTGCGCTGTTGCTGTTACTCAAAACCAATTATAAACTTCCAGAACCCTCCTGATTTTTCTTATGAAGAGAACTCGACTTTTATTCGCGCTCGGCCTTTTGGGGTGCCTCTGTGTTGCCAAAACATATGCACAGATCGGTTACCCCTACTTCCCTGAAACTAATGTAAAGGCCGACCTGTCCGGTGTGGCCGCACCGGTAGCCACGCCCTCCACCTTGGTGGTGAACCAGTCCAAGGATTTTACGTTGGAAGTAAACGGAACGGCAGGCGTTCCTGTAAGAATTGCCAACGGCTTCACCTCTTATGACTATACGCCGGGGAAAACCGCCCGGGTCCGTTTTGTTAAAAAAGCATCCGTTGTATATGTTTACGAAGATGCGGTATACAAAACAATCATCAGCCCCACGCTGCTGCTCCAGTTTCCCGCCATCCGCAGCGAAAGCGATCATGCTGCCAATAAAACCGGGATCTATAATGCGGCGAACCTGGTGGCCAATCCCGGCTTTGAGACGCGGGTCGTCCAGGGAACGTCGACGACCCACTTCAAGGACGGGGTGTATTGGAATGCCTATAATGAATCGAAAGCCCTGGACTGGAGCACCGGAACGACCGCGGCGATCCGCAGTTCCGCCGGCTTTTATTCGGAAGGTTCCTATGCCCTCATCATGCACGGCACCACCCGCTACCTGACCCAAAACCTGGGCAAGCTGAAGCCCGGCGCCTATTACCAGATCAGCTACGACTACTGGACGTCGGCACCCGCCAGCAACGGGGGCGCTACCTACAATATCCTGCTGGGGACCGAACAGTTTGGCAGCAACGTGACCACCCTGACCGGCCACACCACCTCGCTGACCGACGTCACCAAACAAACCTTTTCCGGTGTGTTCCAGGCCCCGGCAACGCTCGCAGACGTGCCCGTATGGCTGACCCTTCACCGGCCCATTTCCAAGGTAGACTGGATTGACCGCGTCAGCCTGGTGCAGACCGTTTCCGCCAGCACCCCCGCCGGGATCACAGGGGCCGGCGGTGACGTGCTGTATGTGGAAGGTACCGCCTACGCGCCCAAGATCCACCTGGATGCCGCCGCCGGCGATTACGTGGAAATGACCCCGCTGGTGGTGAACCCGAGCTTTGAAACCTCCACCACGGGCTGGACGAACAACGGCATGGTCACACAAACCAACACGTCCTTTGGCGCCTTTAAAAACGGAACCACCTACGTGGAGAAATGGGTGAGCGCAGCGCCCCTGCCCAATGTCAGCATCACGCAAACCCTGTCCGGGCTGCCCAACGGGAAATACACGCTGACGGCAGCCGCGCACCATTTGCTGCAAAACCCGCTCTCGGGCAAACCCGGGGCCTTCCTGTTTGCCAATGATGCCCAAACGGAAGTAGGCGACCGGAAGGATTATTCCGTGGACTTCCTGGTAGCGGACCGCACGGCCGTTTTGGGCTTCAAAACCCTGAACGCACAGGGCAACTGGGCGGCGCTGGATCATTTCCGGCTGCGCTACAAAGGCTTTAGCGCCGACGCCATGATCGCCAGCCTACAAGCCGTAAAGGATTCGGCCACGGCTTTGCTGGATAAAAAGATGCAGCATACCGTTCGTACCGGGCTCCAGGATGCCATCGATGCCGCCCAGGGGGTAATAGCGAATGCTGCTCCAGAAGAAGAGGAGCTGACGGCCGTACTGCTGCAACTGCAAAACGCGGTAAAGGAGGGAGGCATCTCTGTTGCCGCTTACAGCGGGCTGCAAACGGCGGTGGACAGCGCCATTGCGGTGTACGGTAGTGGCACCGGCACAGCGGCCGATACGCTCCAGGCGGTTATTGAAAAGAACCAAACCCTGGCCGGAAATTTCAACGCTACCCTGGAGGAGTTGAAAAACGGCGTGACCGAAGTGTATGCGGCCCTCTTTGCCTTCCGGGTGGTCAACGCCACCGGCGCTGCACCCATCGTCACAACGAACCCGGAATTCGCAAGAGGGGCGACCATGGCTTTCGGCCGGAGCACCATCACCGGTATGGCCGCGACGGACGTGCTGGAGCATGGCTTCTGCTGGAGCACGCACCCGCAGCCGACCATCAACGATCACAAAACAACGAAGTACTTTTCGAACAACGGCTATATCTACCGGCTGGAAAACCTGCAGCCGTCCACGGTTTATTATATGCGGGCCTATGCCCTTTCCAAAAGCTATGCCGTCGGCTATGGCGCGGTGGTGAAGGTGATCACGATCCCGAAAGGCACGATGACGTATACCTTTGCCTCCAGCGTAACGAATTCCGGCGACGCGGAGCTTACCGCCCGCATTAAATCCGCCATCGGGTCCGCGGTGGACGTTTATTTCAACAACCTGACCAGCATCAAGGGACATCGCCTGGACGTACGCTACAATGCGGGCACGCCTACCGCTGAAGCCAGCTATGGCGGCTACCTGCAGTTCGGGCCCAATGCCAGCTACCAGCGCACCGGCACGGCGCTGCATGAAATCGGCCATACCATCGGCGTAGGACAGCACAGCATGTGGTACGGACCCAACTCGCCCCTGCGGCAGACGGGCAGCAGCGGCGCCTGGCTGGGCGAGCGTGCCAACAAGGTGGTGCAGTTCATCGACAACAGCCCCGCAGGTTATATGCGCGGCGACGGCACCCACATGTGGCCCTACGGCGTGAACGGCGCCCAGGAAGACAACGGCTCCGAGTTGCTGTATACCGCCAATGCCCTGATCGTGCAGGGCCTGGGAGAGGACGGGCTGCCCCCGACCGGCGGCTTTGCCACACCGGCCTATACCTTCAGCCAGGAGGATACGGTGAAGTACTATATTAAAACAGAAGACGTGCAGCTGGGACGGGACGTCGCCTTCCTGTCGGAGAACGCCTCCGGCCAACTCGCCAGCAAGGTGATCACCGCTGCGGCAGCGCTGGCAAACGACAGTGCGGCCTGGTATTTCCGGTTCGACCCCGCTACCGGCTATTACCAGATCCGCAACGCCGCCACCGGCAACTATTTCTCCTACCAGTCGGCAGGAGAGAACGGCATCACGTTAACGGCGGTGACACAGCCGGCGGCTTCCCAGTCGTTCCAGCTGATGGCCGCCCGGGCCGCTACCCGCCTGGGCAAAAACGGCGATACGCTGGCCGCCCGGGCGTATTGGATCGTTCGCCCCGAGGCCCGGCTGAACCCGCCCACCCTGGCCGCTACCGCCAGCGGCGCCACCAGCGCCGTCACCTTCAACTTCAACGATGATGCGGCCGCACAGCGCTGGCTGCTGTTGTCCGGTGCGGAAGTGGAGGCCTTTAAACAGGTGGAAGGCAGCAACCAGCCGGTGGTGACGAACCCGTATAGTGCGTCGGGAGACGGCCAGGTGGCCCTGACCTGGGACTTCCAGTTCGACACCCGGTACGATATCCAGCGCAGCGAAAGCGCCGGCGGCACTTTCCAGACCATTGCCACCGGTTTCAGCGGCGTACGTTATGCCGACGAGGCGCTGGTCAACGGCAAGACCTATTACTATAAAGTGGTGGCGCAGAACACCGCCGGCAGCAGCCCCGAAACGCCGGTGTTGCAGGGGACGCCGGCAGCAGGACGCCACCTGTATATTCCCTTTGACGAAGCGTCCGGCAGCATGGCCCGCGACGAATGGGGCGGGTACCACGCCACGCTGAACACCACCGCAGCCCGCGCTGCCGGCACTGCCGGGGGGGCGCTCCGGCTGGATGGCACGGCAACGGCATCCGCCACCCTGGCCACCGGGGCCCTGAGCACCCTGACCGATTTCACCATCACTACCTGGGTGAAGCTGGATGCCCTGAGCAACTGGATGCGCATCTTCGACTTCGGCACCGGCACCTCCAAATACATGTTCCTTTCCCCGCAGGTGAGCGTGGCTACCGGCAAGTCCACCGTCCGCTATGCCATCAAGAACGGCGGCAGCGAGCTGAGTGTCAGCTATGCCGACAGCCTTTCGCTGAACACCTGGACCCATTTTGCCGTGAGCCAGAGCGGCGATACCGCCCGCCTCTACATCAACGGAAAGCTGGTGGCGGCCAACAATGCCGTGACCATCCGCCCGGCTGACCTGGGCAGCACGAATCTGAACTACATCGGAAAGTCGCAGTTTGCCGACCCGATGCTGAAAGCCTCGGTCGATGAATTCAAGATCTACAACCGGGCCCTGACGGTTTCGGAACTGGCCGACGCCATGAAGCAAGAACAGACCATCAGCTTCCCCGAATTCACGCAAAAGAGGGTAGGGGACGCCGGTTTCTCCGCCGGGGCTACTGCCTCTTCGGGCCTGGAGGTTACCTATACCTCCTCCAACGAAAGCGTAGCTACCGTGGTGAGCGGGCTGGTACAGCTCAAAGGCACAGGTACCGCCACCATCACCGCTTCCCAGGCAGGCAATGCCACCTATGCCCCCGCTTCGAAAGAGCAGGTGCTCACCGTGCTGCCCTTCCACCTGCAGGTGCAGCACAAGGACGGCGACGGCGGCCAGACGGCCAACAACAACCTGCGTCCGTACCTGAAGATCGTAAGCCTCGACACCGTTCCGGTGCTCTTTAGCGAGCTTACCGCCCGCTACTGGTTCACCACCGAAAACGCCAGTCCCGTTATTGCCAATATCGACTGGGCCAAGATGGGTACCGCTCATGTGAAAGCCCGTTACGTGGCCCTGGGCACACCGCTGCCCGGCACCACCGGCTATGTCGAATACAGCTTCGATACAACTGCCGGCCTGCTGAAGGCAGGCGGCAACTCCGGCGAGATCTTTTCCAAGGTGTACCACAGCAACTGGGTAAAGATCAATGAGCTCAATGACTATTCCTATGCCGCCCATACGTTCTACACGGCGCATCCGCAGGTGACCCTGTACCGCAACGGGCAGCTGGTGTGGGGCGTAGAGCCCACGGAAGGCGGAGTACCCACCGCTGCCCGTCTCGGCGCAGCGGAAGAAGCGGCCGCCTTTTCGCTCACCGTCGCTCCGAACCCTTCCGCCACCCAATTCACCCTGGTCATCGGCAGCGCCGGCACCCTCCAGGTGTTTGATATGACGGGTAAGCTGGTGGAAGCGCACCGCATCGCGGCGCCGAACACGACGCTGCAGCTGGGAAGCAGCTACCGCCCGGGTACCTACCTGGTGGAAGTGGCCCGGGGCAGCGAACGCCGGGTGGTGAAACTGGTGAAACAATAACCGCGATAAAGCGCTGATCTCATTTTTTTCGAATACAAGCAAGGAAGGGGTTTTTACTCCTTCCTTTTTTATTTCCCAAAAACTTCCGATCCTGATTTTTAAACCTTTTCCGTTAAAAAATGAACCCTCTTCCGGCTCCTTCCGCTTAGGTTTGCACGGCAAACACAAGTATCAATGAAGAAAAAAAGAACCGGGGGCCTGGTGATCGGGCTCCTGCTACATTCCGCGATGGTCTGGTCGCAAACGGCCGCCCCGGCCGGCGGACCAGGGGTGCCCAAGTACCCCGTGCCTTATGAAGTCCCCACAACGGCTACGATCAAAGCGGTAGTGGACCGGATCCGGGATCGGATGGTCCGCAATGCCGACTTCCACCTGGTGGACGCCACCACCGGCAAACAAATCGCCGGTTTCTCCGAACCCAACCGGAATGCCGCTCTTCCCGAAGCCGCCAGCGCCTTTATCGACTGGTCGTACCCCAACGGTGTTTCCCTGACCGCCTGCCATGACCTGACGGAGGTGACCGGGGATACCAGTTACCTGAACCACGCCATCCGCTTTTTTGATTTTACGTTTAAGGCAATGCCCTACTTCCGGGAAATGCAGGACAAAGGGCTGGTCAAAAACCATCCCTACCAAAAGATGGTCCGCATGCAGGCGCTGGACCACGGCGGGGCCATAGCGGCCGCCCTCATAAAAGTGCAGCGCAAGCACCCCGATGGGCGGTTCCGGGCCTGGATCGATAGCGTGGACCAGTACATCTCCCACCGGCAGTACCGGTTGAAGGACAAGACCATCGCCCGGGAACGTCCCCAGCCCGAGTCGCTTTGGGCCGATGATCTCTATATGTGCATTCCCTTTTTTACCCAAATGGGCGCGCTGACCGGCGACAAGAAATACTACCAGGATGCGGTGCGGCAGGTGATCCAGTTGTCCGAGCGCTTATTTGACAAAGAGGCGGGTTTGTACGACCATGGCTGGAACGTCAACTCCTCGGCCTACGATCCGCGCTTTTTCTGGGCCCGGGCGAACGGCTGGTGCACCATGGCCATGGCCGAACTGCTGTCCGAACTGCCGCAGAATTTCAAAGGCAGGGACCAGGTGCTGCACCTTTTCAGGAAACATATCCAGACACTGGCCCGGCTGCAGGACGGCACAGGGCTCTGGCATAATATACTGGACCGGCAGGACACGTTTTTGGAAACGTCCGCCAGCGCCATGTTTACCTACACCATCGCCAAAGGCATCAACGAAGGCTGGATCAGCCATGTGTACGGGCCGATGGCGGTCATGGGCTGGAATGCCCTGGCCACCAAGGTAACGCCTTCGGGAGAAGTGTGCGATATCGTGGAAGGCACCACCTTTGCCCACGACAACACCTATTATTTCTACCGGGGCACCAGCTGTACCACCTCCTTTTACGGACCCGTCATGCGGGCCGGGTCGGAAGTGATGCGCCTCCTCAACAACCCCAAACTGGAGATCACTCCTCCCAAGCCCAATGCGGTCAACAGCGCCATGCATTTCCGGTTGAAAGGCGACAAACCCGCCCGTTAACCCCAAAAAATAAAATTGAAAAAACGCCCTCCCGACTTAACAGGAGGGCGTTTTTTATAAGGGCCCTTACGCTTCCTTGTACTATTTAACGTAGGTTGACCGAGCTGGACGAGAAGCCCGGAGGGCTTCACTGTGAATAGCCCCGGGTGAAACCCGGGGTCAGCAGTAGTTAGGCAACACAACCCCGGATGGGGTTGAATGTGGGACCCACAGCAAACAGGCAGTCCGGGATCAGAAAGGCTTTTCGAAGACTCCTTCCAAACTGAATACTGTTTTAACCGAACAGGACACAATCAACCCCTTCAGGGTTGTCGTGGTGGTGAACTACTGCTGACCCCGGGTTGCACCCGGGGCTATTCACAGTGAAGCCCTGCGGGCTTCCCTTCCACGGTCAACCTAGGTGAAAGGGATATTACTTCCACCCACCACCTAAAGACCGGTAGAGTTCCACATTTGCGCTGAGCTGTCCCCGGGTGATGGCGGCCAGTTCCAGTTCGCTTTGCAGGGCATTGCCTTGGGCCGTGATCACTTCCAGGTAATTGGCCATGCCGGTGGTAAACAACATGTTGGCGTTGGCAATGGCCTTTTGCAGGGTCTGTACCCGGTTCAAAGCGATGCTTTTTTCTTTCTTCAACTGCTCCCTTCGAACCAGGGCGTCCGACACTTCACCTACCGCATTCAGTACGGACTGGCGGAACCGGATCACCGTTTTTTCCCGCTCCACTTTGGCGAGTTCGTAGGCCGTCGCCAGTTGCTTTTTTTGAAACAGCGGCTGTACGACGCCCCCGGCCACCGTCCCGAACAGGGAAGCGGGAAGGGTGAACCAGTTGGTGGCCAGGAACGAGTTCAGCCCGCCGGCAGCCGTTATGGTAAGCGCCGGGTACATGTTCGCCCGGCTGATGCCCACCTGTGCATTTGCCCGGATCAAACTAAGTTCCACGCTTTTGACATCCGGTCGCCTGCTCACTAATTCCGAAGGAACGCCGGCGGATAAATGCTCCGGGAGGGATACCTGGCTCAGGAGCGTGCTGCGTTGGATGCTGTCCGGCAGTTGCCCGGCTAATAGGCGCAGGGCGTTTTCCTGCAGGGCGCTGTTCTTTTCCAGCCCGGGTACCAGCGCCGCTGCCGCCAGCCGCTGCGCCTCCGCCTGCTGAACGGCCAGGGAAGATACCTGGCCGGCATCAAACTGCAGCCGGATTATTTTGAGCGTGCTGTCGCTTAAGGCGATGTTCCTTTTGGCAATGGCCAGCTGGGCGTCCAGCATCAACAGGTTGTAAAACCCTTCGGAAACCGTGGCCACGATATTGGTCTGCAGCCACTTTCTGGCTTCCTCCGTTTGCATGTAGGCCGCCAGGGCGCCGGCTTTCTGGGCCTTGATCTTGCCCCAGATATCCGCCTCCCATGATAGCGTAATATTGGTAGAATAATCCTCGATATGGGTGGTGCCCAAAAAGGATTTGGCGCTTAAGCCGTTTAGGCTGTTGTCGGAAGGACGGTTCGAGGTGGCGGATACCTGCAGTCGTGCGTCCGGCAAATACGCCCACCTGGTTTGCTTTAAAAGCAACTGGGCGCCTTCGATATTTTTCAGCGCCAGCTGCATGTCGTAGTTATGGGCCAGCGCACTGTCGATCAGCTGTTGCAGGGAAGGGTCGGCAAAAAAGCTTTTCCATTTAATGTCCGCAATGCTTACCGTATCGGTGGAAACGGCGTTGCGATAGCTGGCCGGCAGGGCCGGTTCCGGGGTGGCAATATCCTTCGATACGTTGCATGCCGCAAGTACGGATAGCAGCAGGATAAAAAAGATATTGTTCGTATGCTTCGTCATTGTATTCGGTTGAAATAAAGTTTAAAATGGAGGGGTTATCCGACCAGTACAGGGTCAGGCTGCTGCAACGGCTCGGAATGATGCGCCGGGAGTTGGACCTTCGGCTTTCCGGTTATTTTCTCCTGCAGATGCTGGAAAAGGACAAAGAGCACCGGGATGATAAAGATGCCCAGCACCACGCCTGTCAGCATACCGCCGGCGGCACCCATACTGATGGAGTGGTTGCCCTGGGCCGAGGGACCGGTGGCAATGCTCATCGGGAACAGCCCGAACACAAACGCCAGGGAAGTCATGATGATGGGGCGCAGGCGCAGCTTTGCCGCTTCTATGGCGGAAGGGATCAGTCCCCGCCCGGCCTTGCGCCGCTGCACGGCAAACTCGATGATCAGGATGGCGTTCTTGGCGAGCAGGCCGATCAGCATGATCAGGGCCACCTGCACATAAATGTTGTTCTCGATACCGGTCACTCCCAGTACGGCAAACACGCCGAAAATGCCTGTGGGGATCGAAAGGATCACCGCCAGCGGCAACAGGTAACTTTCGTATTGGGCTGCCAGCAGGAAGTACACGAATACGAGGCAAAGCAGGAAGACGATGGCGGCCTGTCCGCCGGAGGAAAGCTCTTCGCGGGTTTGCCCCGAAAACTCGTACGCATAGCCGGAAGGCAATTGCTCCCGGGCGGTTTCCTGGATGGCCCGGATGGCATCGCCCGAACTATAGCCCGGCTTGGGGATGGCATTGACCTGGATCGAGTTGAACAGGTTGTAGCGGGAGGCCGTTTCCGAACCATACACCCGGCTCAGTGTAACCAGGGTATTGATCGGCACCATTTCACCGGACCGGTTCTTCACAAAGACACGGTCGATGGCGGCCGGGTCGTTGCGGTCCGCAATGTCGGCCTGCACCACGACGCGGTAGTATTTACCAAAGCGGTTGAAGTCGGACGCCTGTGCGCTGCCGAAATACGCCTGCATGGTTTGCAAAATATCCCGGACATTGACGCCCAGCTGGGCGGCCTTTTCATCATCCACCTCCAGTTGCCACTGCGGGTAGTCGGCTTTAAAAGAAGTAAAGGCGAAGGCGATCTCTTTTTTCGCCATCAGCTTGCCGATAAAGTTGTTGGCAATGCCGCTGAATTGGTCCAGCCGGCCGCCGGTCTTATCCTGCAGGACCAGGTCGAGGGCTTCCACGTTGCTGAAACCGGGCACCGTGGGAAAGCTGAACACGAAGAAGGTGCCCCCGCTGACCGCCGCCAGCTGGCTGCGGATGGTGTTTTGGATGGCGTTAATATCCTTTTCTTCGCCCCGGTCCTTATTGGGCTTTAACAGCACAAACATGACCGCTGCCGAAGGACTGCTGGAAGAGGTCAGCAGGTTGAAGCCGGAGATGGAGGTCACGAACCGGGCGGCGGGCAATGCCCGGAGCTTTGCTTCGGCCTGGTTCAGCACAGTGGTGGTGCCGGCCAGCGAGGTGCCCGAAGGCGTGGAAACCGAGATGGCCACAAACCCCTGGTCTTCCGTCGGGATAAAGCCCGACTTGGTGGTGTTGACCATGTACACGGTCACCAGGGAAATGACGGCCAGCGCCCCCAGGCTCACCCAACGATGCCGCAGCAGCCACTTCACACCCCCTAGGTAACGGTGGGTAAGGGCCGTAAAGCTGCTGTTGAACCCGTCAAAGAATTTTTGCTGAAAGCTTCTTTTGGGACTGGCGATACCTTCTCCATGTGTCCCATGATGTTCCTTTAAAAACAGGGCGGCCAGCGCAGGGCTGAGCGTCAACGCGTTCACGGCGGAGATCACGATGGCGATGGACATGGTAAAGGCGAACTGCCGGTAAAAGATGCCGGTGGAACCGCTCATAAAACCCACGGGCAGGAACACGGCCGCCATAACGAGGGTGATGGAGATGATGGCGCCGGTGATCTCGTGCATCGCCCTGGTGGTCGCCGCCTTGGGCCCCATTTTCCCCCCTTCCATTTTCGAGTGGACGGCCTCCACCACCACGATGGCATCATCCACCACAATCCCGATGGCCAGCACCAGGGCGAACATGGTCAGCAGGTTGATGGTGAAGCCGAAGAGGCTCATAAAGAAGAAGGTGCCCAGGATGGCCACGGGAACGGCGATGGCGGGGATCAGCGTGGACCGAAGGTCCTGCAGGAACAGGAACACCACGATGAATACCAGCAAAAAGGCTTCGATCAGGGTATGAATCACCTGTGAGATGGATTCGTCCAGGGCGGTCTTCGTGCGGTAAAAGTTATTGTATTGAATACCGGCCGGAAAATCCTTCGACGCCTTTTCCATTAATTTATCCACGGCGATCTGGATCTCGTTGGCGTTGGAGCCGGCCAGCTGGATCACGCCGATCACCACGCCGTCGTTCCCGTTCAGGTGGGTGACGCTGGTATATGAATAGGCGCCCAGTTCCACGCGGGCCACGTCTTTCAGGCGCAGCACCGAACCGTCGGCATTGGCGCGGATGGCGATGTTCCCGTATTCCTCGGGCTTGGTCAGCTTGCCCTTGTATTTGATCACGTATTCGAACACTTCGTCGCTGCGCTCGCCCAGTTTACCCGGGGCCGCTTCGAGGTTTTTATCCTGGATGGCCCCCATCACTTCCGCAGGCGTTATTTTATACGCCGCCATCTGGCTGGTGTTCAGCCATACCCGCATCGAATAGTCTTTCACGCCCCCGAAGATGCTGGCGGAACCCACGCCGGGTATGCGTTTGATCTCGGGAATGATATTGATCTGGGCATAGTTGGCCACGAAGGTCTGGTCGTATTTTTTCGGGTCCTCGGTGTACAGGCCGATAGCGCCGATCAGGCTGTTTTGCTGCTTCACCGTGGTGATCCCCTGTTGCACCACTTCGGCCGGCAGCTGGCTGGTGGCCTGGGTGACCCGGTTTTGCACGTTGACGGCCGCCTGGTCGGGGTCGGTGCCCTGCTTGAAAAATACGGTGATGGCCAGGGAGCCGTCGTTGCTGGCGGTCGAGCTCATGTAGCTCATATTTTCCACGCCGTTGATGCTTTCTTCCAGGGAAGGGGCCACCGAACGCAAAACGGTTTCGGCGTTTGCTCCCGGGTACACCGCCGTCACCAGGACCGCCGGGGGCGCGATGTCCGGGAATTGCTGTAAGGGCAGGCGCAGCATCGCCAGCACGCCCAAAATGACCAGCAGGATGGAAATGACCGTAGCGAGTACCGGCCTTTCGATAAATTTTTGAAACATGGTAGTAGTGTTGAAGTTGTCTGTTGGGGTTTTTCGCGGGAATCGTCGGAAAGTCCAGGCAAAGCACGGCCTGGTCGTCCCGGGGAGGGCGGAACGACAGCGCAGGTGCGGAATGCCGGACAGAAGGATTATTTAGGAGTAACGGCCATGGAGAGGGTAGGATTGGGCTTTACGTCCAGGGGTTGGATGATCATGCCTTCCGCCAGGTGGTCCAAACCGCTCAAGACGATCCGGTCACCCGCCTTGATGCCCTCTTTCACGATATAATTGGTGCCGCTTTTGCCCCCAATGCTGATGGGTTGTTTGGCCACTTTATTGCTGTCGCCGACCGTGTACACGAAGATCTTATCCTGCATGTCCACCGTGGCCGACTGCGGCACCAGGATCGCGTCCGTATGCTGTTGCTGCAGGCGAACTTTGCCGGTATTGCCCGAACGCAGGAGGCCCTGCGCATTGGGGAAAACGGCCCGCAGCGTGATGGCGCCGGTCGTTTTATCAAACTGCCCGTCCACCATATCGATTTTCCCGGGGTAGGGGTAAACCGTTTGATCCGCCAGGATCAGCGAGACGGCCGGCAGTTTTTTCAGCTTGTCGTTCAGCGTGCCGCCCGGGAACTGGGATTTGAAATGGATAAAGTCGGTCTCCCCCAGGGAGAAGTAGGCATATACTTCATGCACGTCCGAGACTTCCGTCAGCGGCTGGGGGTCGGTGGGCGCCACCAAGCTGCCGCGTTTTTTGGGAAGCCTGCCGATATAGCCGCTTACCGGGGCGGTGACCTGCGTATATCCCAGCCGGATCTTTGCGGCGGCCACGTTGGCCCGTGCCTGTGCCGCGTTGGCCACAGCGATCTGGTAGGCTGCTTTGGCCACTTTCAGCTGGTGGTCGGAAACCACTTTGTTTTGCACCAGGGGCGTCAGCCGGTCGATCTCCAGTTGTGCATTGGTGACGGCCGCCAGGGCTGCCTGGAAGCTGGCCGTAGCGCTGTTCAATTGTTCGCGGAAGGGCTGGTCATTGATCTTAAAGAGCACCTGGCCGGCCCGCACCTGGGCGCCTTCATCTACCAGGACGTTTTCCAGGAAGCCGTCCACCTGGGGGCGGATCTCGACGTCTGATTTGCCCTGCAGGGCGGCGGTGTAATCCTGGCCGGTAGCCGCCAGGGCGCTGCTGATGGTCACGACTTCCGCGGTGGGCGGGGGCGTGGCGGGAGCGGGCTGCTGCTCGGCACATCCGGCGAGCAGAAGCAGGAGGAGAGGAAGGGGAATAAATCGCTTCATAACTAAATTAAATCGTTTAACAGCGTTAAGTAATTGGGTGAAAAAAAACGGTCGTTGGACCGGTATAAGGAGGTTTGGGGACTTTAACGGCAGTATATCCATTTAACGCCGTTAAGCTGTCGGGCCAAAAAAAAGCTATCCTGTGATAGACCTGATGATCCCTCCAATAGCATCTTTTAAAACCAGCCGGTTGATCTCGTCGGACTCGCCCCGGTTGACCAGGTTGATCGAGATCAGCCCGTGAATGACCGACCAGAACGTATAATACTTTCTGCAGACTTCCGTCTCCGGTGCATCCGGCATCAACTGCCGGATCACGCTGCTGACCAATTTGGCCGGCACTTCGGCCTCCGGCGCTTTTTGCCCGGTGCAGCAATTCATGGCCACGCCGAACATCAGCTGGTACAGTTCCTTCTTTTTAAAGGCGAAGTTCCAGTAGGCCATCCACATGGCTTCCAGTTGCTCCGCCGGGTCCTGGTGGTGGTCCCGGGCCGTTTCCATTTCTTTGGCCAGGTACAAAAACCCTTTTTTATTCAGTTCGGCCAATATGGCTTCCTTGTTCGAAAAATATTCGTAGATGATCGGTGCCGTGTATTCTATTTCGTCCGCTATTTTGCGCATGCTGAGCGCTTGCCATCCTTCCTCCTTCACGATCTTATAAGCAGCCTCCAGGATCTTTGCCCTGGTTTCTTCTTTTAACCGTTGTATCCGTTCCCTGCTGGCCATGGTTTCTATTTACGCGGGTAAATTATTTAACACCGTTAAGTAAAGGTAACGCCCTTTTTTATTTCCAAACAAATTTTTTTCAAAATGCAGCCGTTATTGAGTGGATTCCCGGATCACCAGACGGGAAGGCAGGAGGATTATTTCTTTTTTTGACAATGGCCGCTTTCGCTCCAACTCCCGGAACAACAGGCCGGCGGCGGTTTTGCCGATATCGAAAGCCGGCTGGACCACCGTGGTCAGGGGCGGATGCAGGATGGGGGCGGTTTCCAGGTTGCAAAAGCTGAGGACTTTCAGCTGGTCCGGGATGGAGATCTTTAATTTCTGGCAGACCAGGTAGACGAGGGACGTCAGCTTCTCCACCGACGCGATCAGGCCGTCCGGCCGCTCCTGCTGCAACTGCTCCTGCAGAATAGCGATATTCTCCTCCGCATCATTGCTGCACTCGATCACGATCGGCGCCCGTTCCTTGGGATAATCCTTCAGCGCCTGGAAATACCCTTCCCTTCGCTTATTGTTGATGGACAAATTTTTCGAGATGGACAGGTAGGCTACCTTCCGGCAGCCCCGCTTCAGCAGGTGCTGCGTGGCCTGGTAGCTGCTTTCAAAATCGTTGGTGCCCACCCTGGCCAGCCCGGGCTCCTCCGGGATCCGGTCGAAGTACACCACCGGGACGTTGCTGCCGGTCAGGCCGGCGATGTGTTCGCTGCCGGCGGTCTCGGTGGAAATGGACACCAGCACGCCGTCCACCCGTCCGCTTTTAAAGTCCTCCATGATGGCCCGCTCTTTTTCAAAACTTTCATACGTCAGGTACACCAGCACATGGTAACCCTTGTCATTGGCCACGCTTTCAATCCCCTTCAGGGCCAGCGAAAAGAAACTGTCCGCCACCTCGGGGATCACCACGGCGATGGTATTGCTTTTCTTCCGGCGCAGGCTCCGGGCATAAGGATTCGGCTTGTAATTCAGCTCCCGGGCCATGGCCGCCACCCGCGCCCTCGTTTCCGCGCTGATCTCGTGGCTGCCGCTCAGCGCCTTGGAAACGGAGGAAATGGAAAGGTCCAGTTTTTTGGCCAGTTCCCGGATGTTGATCTCGCTCATCGGATGTTGTAATTATGGGACTATAATAGGGTCAAAGGCCCCTGGTTTTGAGCCCATTAGCCTGCTCCCGCCTTTACGAAAACGGTTTCGTAAATGTAGCTGTTAAATAGATTTAAATAAAAAGGAAAAACGCAAGTTTGTACAACGATTGCGGATAACGATGTCTTTTAAATTGCTTGTCATAGTGCTGCCACAAAACCGGTTGCGGCTCCCTGTCCCGGCAATTCAAAGTACCCCATCCCGCTCCCAATACACTCACTTTAAAATAATAAAAAACGCCATATGAAGAATGTCGAAAACGTTCTCCCTGAAAATCCGTTGAAAAGCCTCGATGAATGGGAAGAAGACCTGCTCCGTCGCTATCCCGACCCGGACACCATCGCCACCGCCAAATCCGCGGAAGAATACCGCAACTACGATGCCCCGGCCCGCGATTCCGTCCGCGAATTCTACCGCATCAACCACCAGTACCAGACCTATGACTTCGTGCAGCAGAAGCGAGCGGAATACCTGAAATTCGACAAAAAGGAAATGCCCCTTTGGGACGCCTTTGAATTCCTGAACCAGCTGGTGGACGATTCCGACCCCGATACCGACCTCAGCCAATTCCAGCACCTGCTGCAAACCTCGGAAGCCATCCGCCGCGACGGCCATCCCGACTGGATGGTGCTGGCCGGCCTGCTCCACGACATGGGCAAAGTGCTCTGCCTGTTCGGCGAACCCCAGTGGGCCGTCGTAGGTGACACCTTCCCCGTAGGCTGCGCCTTTTCCGAAAAGAACATTTACGCCGAATTTTTTGCCGAAAACCCGGATAATAACAACCCGCAATACAACACGAAGTACGGCGTCTACGCCCCCAACTGCGGCCTGCGGAACGTGACCATGTCCTGGGGACACGACGAGTACATCTACCACATGGTGAAAGACCACCTGCCCGAAGAGGCCCTGTACATGCTGCGGTACCATTCCTTCTACGCCTGGCACCGCGAAGGCGCGTACGACCACCTGCTGGACGACCACGACCGCGAAATGCTGAAATGGGTAAAACTGTTCAACCCCTACGACCTGTATTCCAAAAACCCCGAGCCGCCGGTCTGGAGCGAACTGAAACCTTATTACGACGCCCTGGCCGCCAAATACCTGCCCCAAACGCTGAAGTTCTAAAACCACCACAGCTTCCAATCAAATCTCCTCGTTATGCTTGCAATGAATACCAGACTCAAACAACGCAGCGGTAGAAAAAGCCCCTTTACACTGTTGCTGCTGCTTTCCCTCGCGGGATCCCCGGCTGCCTTCGCCCAGGGCTCGCAGGAAATAAAAGGCACCGTCACTGACAGTAAAGGCCAGCCCGCTATCGGCGTCACGGTAGCCGTCAAAGGCACCAACACCCGTACCCTTACCGACGGGTCCGGCACGTTCACCATCAAGGCGGCGCCCTCGGCCACCCTGTCGTTTTCCGCCATCAACTTCGAACCCGTGGAAACCACGGCGGTGACCGGGAAGCCCTTCAGCGTATCGCTGAAGGAAAAAATATCCCTGCTGAACGAAGTCGTGGCCGTGGGCTACGGCCGCAGCTCCCGAAAGAACCTGTCCAGCGCCGTGACCACCGTGAAAGCCGACGACCTGAACCGCGGCGCCATTACCGATGTGGGCCAACTGCTGCAGGGAAAGGTGCCCGGCCTGAATATCTCCGCCAGCGGCGATCCCAACCGGCCCTCCGCCGTGGTCCTGCGCGGCGCTTCTACCCTGAACAGCTCCCAATCGCCTTTCTACGTGATCGACGGCGTACCCGGTGCGGATATTGCCGCCATTGCGCCGGATGATATTGCCTCCATTGACGTGTTGAAGGATGCCGCCGCTACGGCTATTTACGGCAACCGTGCCGCCAACGGCGTCATCATGGTGACCACGAAAAGGGGCCGGAAAGGGCAGTCCGTAGTGAGCTACAGCGGCTATGTGGGCATGGAAAAAGTAGCGCGCCAACTGGAAATGATGAATTCCGATGAGTTGCGTGCTTTTTTAACGGCTAACGGGCAGTCGTTATCGCCCAATGACGACAAAGGCGCCCATACAAACTGGCAAAACGAGGTGCAACGGGCTTCCGCCACTTCGCACAACCACAACCTGAGCTTCAACGGGGGCGGGGAACATACGACCTATAGTGCCAGCCTGAACTATATTGAACGGCAGGGCGTGCTGTTGAAAAGCTCCCTGGAACGCGTCATTGCCCGCCTGGCGATTGACCAATATGCGTTGAACGATAAGGTGCGGTTCAGCCTGAATGTCAGCAACTCCAACAGTAATGCCGACAATACACCGCAACGCAATTCCGTATTGACGCAAATGATCAGCTACCTGCCGGTTTCCCCGGTCCGCAATGCCAATGGCACCTTCTTTGAAAACTTCCAGAACCCGGGCTATTTCAACCCGGCGGCCCTCATTGAATACGGGCAGGACAATACAAAATCCAATAACCTGATCGGAAGCTTCAACACCCAGGTAAAACTTCCTCTCGGCCTGACCTACGATCTCAATCTTTCCTACCAGCAGGGCAACAGCCTGCATGGCGAGTATTATGGCAGCTATTATTCGAATTACAACAGCGCCAACTTCTATTTTAAACCCGAACCGCCGGCGACGCATTACCTGGCCAATTTCGGGACCAATGGCGCGGCCCTGAGAAATACCTACCGCAACACCAATAAGATCCTGGAAACCTTTTTGACCTGGGACCGCAAATTTGGCGGGCATACGGTCAATGCCGTGCTGGGCTATTCGTACCAGGGTAATATTTCCGGCGAAGGCTTCCAGACGACCAGCACCAACTTCCCGGTGGATAACGTAGGGTTTAACAATTTGTCCTTGAGCAACCCCTACGCCATTTCCTCGTACCGCATCAACTTCGGCGCCCCGGGTGTTTACCAGGAAACCCGCCTGATCTCGGACTTTGCCCGTGTGAATTACAACTACCGCGACAAATACCTGGTACAGCTTTCCGGCAGAAGAGATGGCAGCTCGGTTTTTGGCGCCAATGAACAATGGGGGTATTTCCCTGCCGTGGGCACCGCCTGGCGCATCAGCCAGGAAGATTTCATGCAGCGGCAAAAACTGTTCAGCGACCTGAAATTAAGAGCCAGCTACGGGGTTACCGGCAATGCCACCGGCTTTAATGCGTATACGGCACAAATCATTTCCGGTACGTTAGGCAGCTTTTATTACAACGGCACCACGGTAAATGCCTATGGACCCACGCAGGCGGACAACCCCAACCTGAGATGGGAGAAAACGGCCACCGCCAACATCGGCCTGGATTTTTCGCTGCTGAACGGAAAGATCAACGGATCGGTGGACCTGTATGACAAGAACACCAAGGGCATGATCTATGGCTACCGCGTGGATCCCATATTGGTTCCCAACGGCAATATTATTGCCAACGGCGGCAGCATGAACAACAAAGGCTTCGAGTTCATGTTAAGCGGAACGCCTGTCCGCACCAAGAACTTTAACTGGACGTCCACCCTGAACCTGGCACATAACAAAAACGAAATCACCAGCCTGACCAACCCCTTATTCTCCGGCGGCGATTCGGTGCGCCTGACCCAGCCGGATGGACAGGGGCAAACCGGCAGCACCCTGCAGATCTTAAAATCAGGGGCCCCCTTAGGCCAGTTCTTCACCCTGAACTATGCCGGCAAAAACGACCAGGGCGTTTCGCAGTATTACGACCGGGACGGCAAGCTAACCACCGCGCCGGGCATCGGCAGGGATTACTTCTATGCCGGCAGCCCGCAGCCGAAGCTGTTGGTGGGCTTTACCAACACCTTCCGCTACAATGATTTCGATATGAACATCTTCTTCAGGGGTGTTTTCGGAAACAAGATCTTCAATGCCACCCGTGCCGACCTGTTCCGGCCCAACACGGCGCAGTACACCAATATCCTGAAAGATGTGGCCGGCGAATCGGTAAAGGACGTAAATGCCTATCGTTATTCGAGCCGCTTTATCGAGGATGGCAGTTATGTGCGGCTGGATAATGCTACCCTGGGCTATAATTTCAAAAAATTCAGCCAGCATGTAAAATCATTAAGGGTGTATGCATCCGTAAACAATGCCTTTGTCATCACTAAGTACTCCGGCATTGACCCGGAGATCAACCAGGGCGGTATTGCCCCCGGCATTGATGCCAATAACTTCTATCCCAGAACAAGAACCTTTTTGTTCGGCGTAAACGCTTCTTTCTAAACCTTCCGGATAAAATAATCTCCATGAAAAAGATATTGAAAAAAATTTTCCTTCCGGCGATGCTGATGGGTTCCCTGGCATCCTGCCACAAAGTTGATGTTCCGATCCGCACGGAACTGACGCCGGATGTGTTCCCCCAGAACCCCTCGCAGTTCATCCAGGCTTCGGGCCCGGCTTATGCCGCGCTCCGGGGCAACTACGCACTGGATTATTCGTTCATGCAATCCCTGAGCACCGACGAATCCATCCTGCCCGCCCGGGGCGGCAACTGGTACGACAACCAGAACTACCTGATGCTGCACTATCATAGCTGGAACAAAGACCATGGCAACACGGGCGGCGCCTGGTACTGGCTTTCCGTAACCATCGGCACCACCAACCAGGCATTGTCCATCCTGGACCAGACCATGCCGGAAGGCGCCAGCAAGCAATCCACCCTGGCCGAGCTGAAAATGGTCCGCGCCCTCGCTTATTACATGATGATGGACCTGTACGGAAACGTGCCGATCATCACCACCTACGGCGATTTCACGCCCAAGGCGAATTCTACGCGCAAAGAGGTGTTCAACTTTATCGAAAGCGAGGTGAAAGCGGCTCTTCCTTACCTGAGCGCCGCCTCCGATGTTTCCACCTATGGCCGCGCCAACCAGTGGACTGCTCATGCCCTGCTGGCTAAAATGTACCTGAATGCCGAAGTGTATACGGGAACGCCGCGCCTGGAGGATTGTATCGCCGCCTGCGACAAAGTGATCGGTTCCGGCCTGTACGCCGTTGAACCCCGGAATACCTACCTGAAGATGTTCTATCCCAACAACGGCCCTTCCATGAAGGAGTTCATCTTTGCCATCCCTTACGATCCTGCGTTTACGGGTTTGCCGGGCACGAACGGTTTTATGTACCATGCCCGCTACGACGTGCCCCGGTCCATGCGCAACCGTTTCAGCCTGCCGTATACCCCCGGCGCTCCCCGCAGCACCGTGCCCGAGTTCTATGCCAACTTCAACGACCCCAACGACATCCGGAACAACCAGTGGCTGACGGGTCTGCAGTACAACTACAACGGCACGCCGGTGACCGTCACCACCACCAAAAAAGGCTACGACCAGTTTTATACCGGTGCGGACGGCGGCGCCTCTTATACCTACCAGGTCAACCTGACGCCGAACATCGTATTGCGCCAAAGCGTGTCGGCCTTCGACCTGGGCAACGACGAGATCGCCTGGAACATGGGCTACCGCAACATCAAGTTCTACCCGGACAGCACCTCTACCAACCGCAACCAGGCCAACGATATGCCGTTCCTGCGTTATTCCGACATTCTCCTGATGAAAGCCGAAGCCATCCAGCGCGGCGGCACCGCCACCCAGGGACATACCGCCGTTTCCCTGGTGAACATGGTCCGCTCGCAACGCACCACTTCGCCGGCCCTGGCCGCGGTGACCCTGGAGGATATTTACAAAGAGCGGAACCGTGAATTCGCCATGGAAAACTGGCACCGCAACGATATGATCCGCTTTGGAAAATTTGAAGGCTCCTGGGGCTTTAAAACGGATGCCAGCCCGCATAAACGTATCTTCCCGATCCCGACGAGCGCTATGGCCCTCAACCCGGCATTGAAGCAAAACCCCGGATACGAACAATAAAATAATTTCGGATGTCGGATGTCGGATTTCGGAACCCTTGAGCGCAGAAGGAGTCTTTCTCCTTTCAAGGGGATCCGAAATCCAACATCCGACATCCGAAATTCCTAACGCTTGTTATTATGAAGAAAATAAATCGTGGCACCTTTTTGAAGCAGGCGGCAAAAGCCGGCGTCTTTGCCTGGATCAGTCCTTCCCTGATCGCACAGGCGGCAGCGGCCCGTCCTTCGCTTTCGCTAGGAGACCTGATGCACCGGCTGGTAACGGCCAACGACGCACAGGTGGAAAAGCTGCTGCAAACGGAATTCGAGATCAAAGATTTTACCCGGAAGGTGGTCCACGACTTCACCGTGCTGGCCGCCTCTTACTGCTGCGCCACCTCCCGCTACTACCGCAGCGAAAAGCTGTTGGCGCCGCTCCGCAAGCTGTCGCAGCATATGTTGCGGGCCCAAACGGCAGACGGCACCATCAACGCCGGCAACCTGGAATCGCCGCCCGACACGGGCTTTATCGTGGAGATCGTCACATCGGCCGCCTTCCCGCTGCAGAAAGAAAACGGCGAAGCCCTCCGCGAAGTCAACAACAACCTCAAAACCTTCCTGCAAAAGGCCGGCAATGCCCTGGTCGTGGGTGGCGTGCATACGCCCAACCACCGCTGGGTGATCAGCGCCGCCCTGGCCAGGATCAACGCCCTGTACCCGGACAAGCGATACGTGGACCGTATCGAAGACTGGCTGGGAGAAGGCGTCTACATCAACAGCGACGGCAACTACCCGGAACGAAGCCGCATCTACTCCTTCGTGGAAAACAATGCGTTCCTGACCATCGCCCGCCTGCTGCCCCGGCCCTCCCTGCTGGAACCGGTGCGGAAAAACCTGGCCACCACCTATTATTACATGGAGCCGGACGGCGAACTGGTCTCCAATGATTCGCGCCGGCAGGACCAGTATCCCGGGCACCCCGACAGCAACTTTGTGCTGACCATCCTAAACTATTACATGCTGTACCGCTACATGGCCATCCGCGACAAAAACGGCACCTTTGCCGACCTGGTCCGGAACATGGAGCGCATGCCGGGATTTGAAGAACGGGTGCTGCACCGGGGCCTGATCCATTTCCTGGAAGATCCCCTGCTGCAACAGGAGCTCCCGGCCGCCAGCCCGCTGCCCATCCGCTATGAAAAAGTTTTTTCCCAGTCGCACCTGCTGCGGATCCGCAGGGATCAAACCACCACCACCTTCTTCGGCGGCGTCGACTGGCCGCTGGTGATCGCCTCCGGCCACTCCAGCAGCCCCGATTTTTATGCCTACCGCAAGGGCAAGGCTGTTTTGAAATACATGCGCCTGTCCACGAACTTTTTTGGCATGGGCTACTTTTACAGCGAGGGCCTCAAAAAGGAGGGAAACGCCTACGTCCTTTCCAAAAAAGTGACGGCGCCCTACTACCAGCCGCTGCCCAAAAAGTTCCGCAACGAGCAGGGCGACTATACGTTAACGGAAAGCACCGACGGCCGCTTCTGGAGCAAGATGGATTTCCAAAAGCGCCCCGTCAGCAATGTAAAGGCCCTGGACACCTCCGTATCCCTGACCGAAAACAACGGCAGCAATGAGCTGACCATTGAAGTGAAGGGGCAGCAGGGCGTGCAGGTGACCCTGGAATTGTGCTTTAAAGAAGGAGGGAAGCTGACCGGACTGTCCGGTGAAGAAAACGGCGCCAGCTTTTTGGAACAAGGCATGGGCCTGTACGAGCTGGACGGAGATACGATCCAGTTCGGGCCGGGAGTGCGGATGCATTCCTCCGTACGGAACCTGGAAGGCGAACGCTACAGCACGCACTTCGGCAGCATGCGCACCGACGGCATGTATGTGTATCTTACGGGCATTACCCCTTTCACCCACAAGCTAAAATTCAGCTGATCTTAAAATGATGAAACATACAGCCTTACTCGTGCTGCTGGTGGCGCTCCTGGCCGTTTCGTTCCGCAAGCCGGAAGGCACTTCCGGCTCCCCCGGCCAAAGCAGCGTACAGCAGCGGGTGTTTTCCATAAAAGAGTTCGGAGCAGTGGGCGACGGCAAAACCGACGACGCAGGAGCCATCCAGAAAGCCATCGATGCCTGCAGCGCCGCCGGCGGCGGCCGGGTGCTGGCGCCTGCGGGGGCCACCTACCTGGCCAGCCCCTTCGACCTGAAATCCTTTGTGGAGCTGCACGTGGAGACCGGCGCCCGCATACTGGCGAACCCCGATGAAAAAGTTTATGTGAAAAGCGCTTTCCGCGCCAACAAGGGCGAAGGCACCATCTGGATCGGCGGAGAGAACATCGAGCAGGTGACCCTGAGCGGCGGCGGCATCATCGACGGCAACGGCATTTCCTTTATGGGCGCCGAGCTGGACGACTCCTATGTGCTCAAACCCTTTACTGTCGTGGACCCGAGGCCGCACCTGCTGACGATCGTTGGCGGCAAAAATATCCGGATCCGCGACCTGCACATCCGCAACTCCGCTTACTGGACGGTCCACCTGGTGGGCTGCGACGACGTGGCCATTTCCGACATTACCCTGCTCAACAGCCTCAAGGTGCGCAACAGCGACGGCATCGACCTCGACCACAGCAAGAACGTACGCATCACCAATTGCTATATCGAATCGGGCGACGACTGCATTTGCTTGAAAAACCGCCGGGAGTACGAAGAATTCGGCGTCTGCGAAAACATTACGGTTTCCAACTGCACCATGACCTCCCGCTCCTGCGCCATCAAGATCGGCAGCGAGAACATGGACAGCATCCGCCACGTGGTGTTCGACAACTGCATCATCAAAAAGAGCAACCGCGGCGTGGGTATCCAGAACCGCGACGAAGGGACGGTGACCGATGTGCTGTTTTCCAACATGATCATCGACAGCCACCTGTTTTCCGACGTATGGTGGGGCAAGTCGGAGCCCATTTATGTGACTGCCTACCGCCGTGCGCCGGGCAACCATAAAGATGCCAACTGGCGCTTTGCCAAGGGCCAGACACAGGGCCGCGTAGGGGCAGTCAGCAACATTTTTTTCAGCAACATCAAGTGCACCGGCGAGAACGGCATCTATGTCAGCGGGGAATCGGCCGACAAGATTTCCGGCATTTATTTCGACCAGGTGGATATCCGCATCCATAAAACCACGCAGCACGAGGGTGGGGTGTACGACCGCCGCCCCAGCGAGGTGGAAGGCATGGTGAAAGGACGCACCTCGGCTTTCTACCTGGATAACGCCGACGGAATTACCATAAGAAACAGCTCGGTGCAATGGGGCGCCAACAGGCCCGCCTATTTCGCCCACGCCCTGGAAACCCATAACGTAAGCGGCTTAAAGCTGGTCAACTTCGACGGTCCCTCGGCGGCTCCCCATAAAATAAAAGCGCAACTGCATTTTGCAACAAACAAGCAGTAAGCAAGCTGTATGGAGAGTCGTATCTCATATTTGTTCATGGCTTTCGGCTCCGTAGGAGCCACCTGTTTATAGAAAATCCAAGATGGAGGAACCTTGCTCCGTAGGAGCGCCCTGTGCAGCACGGAGTATTCCCTTCCTGTAAAGGAACCCTCTGTTCTGCACAGGAGGCTCCTACGGAGCCCGGACGTTCCAATTGATGGTTTCTATAAACAGGAGGCACCTACGGTGCCCAGGTACCCCACTTGCAAATTGTAGTACGCAAAGAATTTGAACTTAGAAGGCTCAGGAAAATGAAACATTTTTTATCCACGATCGTCGCTCTCTGCTGCACCACCGCCTTGCTGGCGCAGCAACAGGAATTTCCGATTGAAAAATACGGCGCCGTTGGCGACGGCCGCACCCTCAATACCGTAGCCGTTCAGAAAGCCATTGATGCGGCTTCCAAAGCCGGCGGCGGAAGGGTAGTGGTCCCCAAAGGCTCCTTCGTAACGGGCGCCCTGGAACTGAAATCCGGCGTGGACCTGCACCTGCAGGAGGGCGCCGTGATCCTCGGAAGCGACAAGCGGGCGGATTATGAAGGGGTGAAGCACCCGGCGCTGATCCTGGCCGTAAAGCAGCAGGGCGTTTCCATCACAGGCAACGGCATTATCGACGGGCGGGGACGCGAGCTGATGAAGGATATTTTCAAACGCCTGCAGGAAGGCACCCTGGCCGATAAGGAATGGCCGAAGAAAAGGCCGGGCGAAGGCACCCGCACCAACCTGCTGTACCTGGAAGAGTGCACCGGCGTGCAGGTACGCCAGGTTTTGTTGAAAGACGCCACCAGCTGGGTAACCCATTACGAACGCTGCCGCAATATCGTGATCGACGGCATCCGGCTGGAAAGCAGGGCGTACTGGAACAATGACGGCATCGACATCGTGGATTGCAAAAACGTACGGATCACCAATTCTTCCATCAATAGCGCCGACGACGCCATTTGTCTGAAATCGGTAACCCCCGGCGAATGTTGCGACGGTGTTTACGTGGAAAACTGCACGCTGCGCTCCAGTGCCAACGCCTTCAAATTAGGCACCGGTTCCAGGGGAGGTTTCCGAAACATTACGGTAAAAAACCTGAGGGTATACGATACCTATCGTTCCGCCATTGCGCTGGAAGCGGTGGACGGCGGTTTTTTGGAAAACATCGATATCCGGCAGGTGACGGCGAAAAATACCGGCAATGCCATCTTTATCAAATCGGGCCACCGCAATAACGATCGGGTGTATTCCGCCATCAAAAATATCGTCATTAAGGATGTAACCGTGGAAGTGCCTGCAGGCAAGCCGGATGCCGGCTACGAAATGGAAGGGCCCCTGTTAAAATACCCGCCCGGCACGGTTCCCGTAAACAATAAACTGGTCAGCGTATCGCCCTGGAACCATTCGTACCCCGATTCGACGGCGGTCCTTTATCAACACAACATTTTCCCTTCTTCCATCAGCGGCCTGCCCGGCCATCCCGTTAAAAATGTTTTGCTGGAAAACATCACCATCACGTATGCGGGCGGAGCGAAGAAAGAAGTGCATTATTTCCCGCCGGATTCCCTGCACCTGGTGACCGAGGCGGAAAAAGATTATCCCGAATTCTCCATGTTCGGCGAGCTGCCCGCCTGGGGCTTTTATGTACGGCATGCCGAGGGGATCCGGATGAAGAACATTAAGTTGATCAGCAAAGAAGCCGACTACCGGGCAGCCCTGATCGCGGACGATGTAAAAGGCCTCCAACTCCATACCGTCTCCATTCCCCGGTCCACCGGTCTGCCCGTGATTATTTTAAACAAAGCAGCGGGAGCTGCCCTGGAAAAGATCGTATTGCCGGTACGCCCGGAGATCGGGATCCGGCAAACCCCCAACTGATAAAGAATACTATGCGAACGTTTCGTCATTCTATAATTACCGCCTGTTTGTTCACGCTGATGCAACCGGCAGGCGCGCAAAGTTTGTTGCCCTACGTGCAGCCGATGTCCGGCACCGCCGGCAGCACCACGCCTGCCGCGGAAAAGCACAGCGAGGCGGGGGGAACCGAGAAAAACGCCAATACCATCCCTGCCGTAGGCTACCCGTTCGGCATGACGCAATGGACCCCGCAGACAAGGCTGACCGAGAACAAATGCATACCGCCCTACTTCTATAAGGACAGTATGCTGAACGGCTTCCGGGGCACGCACTGGCTCAGCGGCTCCTGCACGCAGGACTACGGCAGCTGCACCATCATGCCGGTGATGGGAAAGCTGCGGACAAGGGTGGAAGACTATGCCCTCCCTTTCGATCATAAAAACGAAAAAGCTTCCCCGGCAACCTACAAGGTGCACCTGCCCGCGGCCCAGCTGACCGCGGAAATGAGCACCACCCTGCGTTGCGGCATCATGCAGTTCACGGCACACCGGGCCGACAGCCTCTACCTGCTCATTCTGCCCAACAGCGACGAAGGACAAGGTTTTGTGCAGGTGGACCGCCAGAAAGGCGAAGTAAGGGTATACAACCCCGTGCACCGCATCTACCAGGGCTGGGGCCAGCCCGCCGGCTTCAACGGCTGGTTTTATATAAAAATCGAAAAGGCGGTAGCGGCCAGCGGCGTATTCAGCGGCGCCGAAGTCTTTGACCGCGACAGCATCCGCGACCAGAAAGACATCGGGGCCTTCGTGGGCTTTAAGCTCAATAAAGGCGAGCAGGTACGCATCCGGATCGGCACCTCCTTTACCGGCTTCGAAGGCGCCCGCGCCAACCTGCAGCACGAAATACCTTCCACGGACTTTGCCGCCGTGGCCGCCAACGCCCAAAAAACCTGGGAGGCCGCGCTGGGACAGGTAAGGGTGCAAACGGACAATGAAAAAGACAAGCGCATCTTTTATACGGCTATGTACCATGCGCAGCAGCACCCGCGGCTGTTCAGCGACGTGGACGGAAGCTACCCGCAGTTCTCGGGTAACTACCAAATAAATAAAATGCCGGCCGGGCACTATTACGACGACTTTTCCATGTGGGACATTTACCGCGCCCAGCTGCCCCTGCTGGAGATCCTGCAGCCCACGCTGGTGAACCGCATGGTGCAGTCGCTGGTCCTGAAGGGCCGGCAGGGCGGGTGGCTGCCGATCTTCCCGTGCTGGAACAGCTATACCGCCGCCATGATCGGCGACCATGCGACGGCCTTTATGGCCTCGGCTTATGCCAAAGGCATCCGCGACTACGATGTGCAGGAAGCCTACCGCCTGATGCGCCGGAACGCCTTCGATACCGCCGGCCGCACCGACTACGTCAACGGCAAGGGCCGCCGGGCGCTGGACACCTACCTCCGCTACGGCTATATTCCCCTGGAGGACAGCGTGCCGGAAGCCTTTCATAAAAAAGAGCAGGTGAGCCGGACCCTGGAATATGCGTACGACGACTATGCGCTGGCTTCAATGGCCCGCTCCCTGGGCAAGCAGGATGACTATTTGGCCCTGAAGCAGCGGGCCCTCAATTACCGCAATGTCTTTGATACCGCCAGCGGCCTGGTACGGGGCAGGCATGCCGACGGCAACTGGATCACTCCTTTTTTACCCGACAACCGAGAACCCTATATCACCGAAGGCACACCCCGCCAATACACGTTTTACGTGCCGCAGGATATCCCCGGGCTGGCGGGCCTCATGGGCGGACGGCAGCAGCTGGAAGCTTCGCTGGACAGCCTTTTCGGGAAAAACGAATACTGGCACGGCAATGAACCCGGCCACCAGATCCCCTTCCTGTACAACTACACCCCTTCGCCCTGGAAAACGCAGCAGGTGGTGCGGCGCATCCTCCGCGAAGAATACAGCGACGGCCCCGGCGGGCTGAGCGGTAACGACGATGCGGGCCAGATGAGCGCCTGGTACCTGTTCGCCGCCCTGGGGCTGTATCCCACCGACCCGGTCTCGGGCAACTACCAGCTGTGCGCGCCCCTGTTCGACCGCGTGGCGATCGGGCTGCCGGGAGGAAAAACCTTCCACATGGTGACACACAAGAGCAGCAAGGACGCCGCCTATATTTCGGCGGTAAAATGGAACGGTAAAACGTATGCGAAGAATTACATAGGGCATTTAGATATCACAGCAGGCGGCACGCTTGAATTCTACCTTCAGAAGATGCCCCATAAAGGCTGGGGCGGCAATGTAGCCAGCCAGGCCCCCGGACTCCAATAACCAACGAACTTTTAACGATTAAAACAATAGCCAGTGAAACAGAAAGCAGCGCTCACCGAAAAACGGTTTGTAGTCACCTTGATTTTCGTCACCTCTTTATTCATGCTGTGGGGCATCGCCATCACCATGGGCGACGTGCTGAACAAGCACTTCCAGAACGTATTGCACGTGTCCAAGGCCCAGAGCAGTTATGTGCAACTGTCGATTTACGGCGCCTACGCCGTCATGGGCATCCCGGCCGGGCTGTTCATGAAGCGCTTTGGCTACAAGAACGGCGTGTTGCTGGGCCTGTCGCTCTATGCCACCGGCGCCTTCCTGTTCGTGCCGGCCGCCAACGCCGGCTCCTTCGGCTTTTTCCGCCTGGCCCTGTTCGTACTGGCCTGCGGCCTGGCTACCCTGGAAACGGTAGCGCATCCCTTTGCCGCCTCCCTGGGCGACCAGCGCACCAGCGACCGGCGCCTCAACTTCGCCCAGTCGTTCAACGGCCTGGGTGCCCTGATCGGGCCGTTCATCGGCAGCTATTTCCTGTTACGGGCGGGGGAGCAGGGCGCCGCCGGCGAACTGGCCTCCGTAAAAATGCTGTACACGGTGATCGGGTCGGTGATCGTGCTCCTTGCGCTGGCCTTTGCGTGCGTCAAAGTTCCGAAGCTGGCCGATCCGCATGCCCCCCTGGAGGCCGATGCCCTTCCTGCCGAAGTGAGCGAAATTCTTAATCCTTCCCCCCAACTGTTTCAACGGCGCCATTTCGTGTGGGCGGTGCTGGCCCAGCTGGTCAACGTAGGAGCGCAGGGCGGCGCCTGGGCCTTCTTTATCAATTACGGCGTGGAGAAGATGGGCTTTTCCGACGAAAAGGCGGGCTACTACATGATCCTCTTTATGGCCATGATGATGGTTGGCCGGTTTCTGGGCACTTTTCTGATGAAATACATTGCACCCAATAAGCTGCTGGCCGTCTATGCCCTCGGCAGCATCCTCAGTTGCCTGGTGGTAGCGCAGAACTGGGGCTGGGTATCCTTTGGCGCGCTGATGATGATCAACTTTTTCTCCGGCATCATGTTCCCCACTATCTTCAGCCTGGGGTTGAAGGACCTGGGGGCAAAAGCGCAGCAGGCCTCTTCCTTTATCGTTATGGGCGTTGTCGGCGGGGCCATCTTCCCCCGTTTCATGGGCGTGGTGGCCAACCACGATGTGGGCCAGGCCTATTACCTGCCGATCGTATGCCATATCATCATCTTTTTATTCGCCTTTAAATTTTACCAGGTGCGCCGGCAAAGAACGGCAGTCCGCAAGGCAGCCGTGGCGGAACTAATCCCTTAAACGCACCAGCGATAAACTAAGGATCATGAATTCATTCGTTATAGGCGTGGACATCGGCGGATCGCATATTACGGCGGCGGTCATAGATATCGAACATCGGCAGATTTTGCCCCACACTATTTGCCGCCGGGCGGTGGACGCCACCGGTGCTGCGGCATCCCTCATCGCCGGCTGGAGTGCGGCCATCAACAAATGCAGGGAAACCATCGCTTCCCTGGATATTTTTATCGGCATCGCCATGCCGGGACCTTTCGATTATGACAACGGCATCTCCTATATCAGGGAACAGGACAAATTCAAAACACTTTACGGGGTAAATGTGAAGGAGGCGCTGGCGGAATCATTGGAAATTCCTCCTGCTCACATCCGCTTCCTGAACGATGCGGCAGCCTTCCTGGAAGGGGAGGTATTCAGCGGCGCCGTAGGAGGTCATCAAAGCGCCTTTGGCATTACCCTGGGCACAGGCTTTGGTTCGGCCTTCTATAAAGATGGGGAGGCCACCGATGCCAACCTGTGGTGTGCGCCCTTTAAAGAGGGTATAGCCGAAGACTACTTTTCGACCCGCTGGTTCCTGCAGCAATATACCCGTAAAACGGGCAGGCAGGTCAGCCATGTGAAGGAACTGGCCCAGATGTACCCGCAGGATTGGACCGTGAAAGTGCTGTTCCGGGAATTTGGCGAGAACCTGGCGTCCTTCCTGCTGGAAACTTTTTCAAATGAACTGCCCCAGGCAGTGATCCTGGGCGGAAACATTTCCCGGAGCTTCGATTATTTTTATCCCTTTTTGCAAGAAAGCTTAAAGAAACAGATGGCGGATGTCGCTGTCAAGAAATCAACATTGTATGAAAATGCTTCCCTCCTGGGTGCGGCCAGCTGCTGGTCGGAACAGGTGTAATGACAAAAAGCGCCCGGCAGCCGTATGGCTGTCCCTGGCGTTATTGCTGAGAATTGCGCCGGTAACGGCACAAACGGCGGATGCCGCCCCGATCCCGGACCTGCCCGCCGAAATCGAAAACCCGGAGTGCATCGGCCTCAACAAGCAGCCGGCCCATGCCACCCTAATGCCGTATGCCGACCTCCAGGAAGCGCTGAAAGCGGACCGGTATACTTCTTCTTACAGTAGGAGCCTGAACGGCTCCTGGAAGTTCAACTGGGTGGCCCATCCCAAAGACCGGCCGAAGGAGTTTTACAAAGAATCCTTTTCGGTTGCCGGGTGGAAAGACATCGCCGTGCCCTCGAACTGGGAAATCAAGGGTTACGGCACCCCCTTTTACCGGAACATCGGCTATACGTTTTACAAAGACTTTCCCCACGTGATGACGACGCCCCCGGAATATTTCACGGCCTTTAAGGAACGCAACCCCGTGGGCAGCTACCGGCGGAATTTCGAGGTGCCGGCGAACTGGAACGGCGGCCGGATTTTTCTGACCTTTGACGGGGTGGATGCCGGCTTTTTTGTCTGGGTCAACGGGCGCAAGGTGGGCTACAGCGTCAACAGCCGGAACGCGGCGGAATTCGACGTGACCGATTTCGTGCACAGCGGCAGCAACACCGTTGCCGTGGAAGTTTACCAATATACCTCGGGAAGTTACCTGGAGGACCAGGACATGTGGCGCCTGCACGGCATTTTCCGCAACGTCACCCTCTGGCGGGCGCCGGAGGTGCACATCCGGGATTTTTCCGTGACCACCGACCTGGACCAGGCGTACAAGAACGCTACCGAATACATTGTAACAAAGATTAAAAATTACGGCCGCAGCGCTACCAGGGCACGGTCGGTACAGGCTTCCTTATACGATGGCGACAAGCTGGTAACGACCGCTACGGCATCCGTAAAAGCCTTAAGGCCGGGAGAGGAAGCGGAAGTGAAATGGAACTTTCCTGTAAGTAACCCTTCCAAGTGGACGGCGGAAACGCCCCACCTGTATACCACCGTACTGCAGCTGAAGGAAGGCGGAAAAATCACCGAAACGGTGTCGACACGCACCGGTTTCCGGGAAATCGAGATCCGCAAAAAACTGTTTCTGGTCAATGGTGTGCCGATCAAATTGAAAGGCGTGAACCGCCACGAGAACTGGCCGGAAGAAGGCCATGCCATCACCCGGGAACAGATGATAAAGGATATCGAAGTGATCAAGCAGGGCAACTGCAACCACGTACGCACCGCCCACTATTCGGATGATCCTTTGTGGTACGAGCTCTGCGACCGTTACGGCATTTACCTGGTGGCGGAAGCCAACGTGGAATGCCATGGGTTACGCAACCGCTTCAACGAAGAACCTACGATGAAGGCCGCCATCGTGGACCGCAATACGGCCAATGTCCAAAGCTTTAAGAACCATGCGTCC
>NZ_JBBBEI010000009.1:74400-237717 GCF_037132455.1 Huijunlia imazamoxiresistens
GCGGGACCGGCGGCTCGAACTTCCGGACGGCATTAAGTGCCATCAGGGCCATCGACAACACCCGTCCTACCCATTATGAAGGGTTTGGCGTAGGCCCGGGCAACCCGGCCGACCTGGACAGCAAAATGTATTCGCCCATACTGCCGTATCCCAACCCCGATGCGAAGCAACGGCTCCTGGCCTCCGTGGCCCTGACGGCAACGGACACGGCCCTGACAAAACCTTTTTACCTATGCGAGTTTGCCCATGCGATGTTCAACTCCATGGGTTCGCTGAAAGAATACGGTGAGGCCATCGATAAGTATCCCTCCCTGTTGGGAGGAGCTATTTGGGAGTTCCAGGACCAGGGCATCTGGAACCGGCGCAATCCCGCCCGCCCGATCCTGGCCTTTGGCGGCGGTTTCGGCGAGTTTCCGAACGACCACTATTTTATCCATAAAGGCGTGTTCACCTCCGACCGGCAGCCCAAGCCGCATTACCCGGAAATGAAGCACGTATTCCAGTGGATCGGCATTTCGGCAGAAAACCTGGCCGGCGGCAGTTTCCGCATTCGCAACAAATACCAGTTTGTTGATCTAAGCGGTTTGGAAGCCAGCTACGTAGTTACCAAAAATGGCCAGCCGCACAGCTCGGGTACGTTCAGCGTGGCAGGCATCGGGCCCCGGTCCGAAAAAACCATAACCATCCCCTATGCCGGCGAGGATAGGGAACCCGGCGCGGTGTACCACCTGCGGCTTTCCTTCAAGCTGGCGAACGACCAGTTATGGGCACCCAAAGGCTATGAGGTAGCCTCGGAGCAATTTGAATTGCCCTCTGCGGAAAAGGGGGCCACCCTGGAGACGGCAGCAACCGCGCCCCTGCGCCTGGAACAAACGGATACGTCCATAGCGGTGCAAGGCAAAGAGTTTCGCTTGGAATTCAATAAAGCTTTGGGCACGATCAGCCGCATGGTCGTGAACGGCAATAATGTATTGCAGGAGAACGGCGGGCCCCTGCTCCATTTGTGGCGGGCGCCGCACCAGCAGGACGACCTGTATGCCGACAGGGGCTGGGAAGAAACAGGATTGAAATACCTGCGCTGGACCACGAAAAGCATTTCGGCGAAACAATTGTCCCCAGCCTCCGTCAGCGTTACGGCCATCCTGGTGGGCAGCGGCATCCATGGCTTCTCCGTCAGCCACGATGTGGTGTATACCATATCCGGCGACGGCACCATAAAAGTGCAGAACAGCGTGGCGGCCAGTGATGCCAACCTGGTCCTTGCCCGCATGGGCGTTCGCCTGTTTTTGAACAAAGCCTATGAGCGGTTCGATTACTTCGGCCGGGGGCCCTTCGAGAATTATTCCGACCGGAAGAGCGGCTCGGACGCGGGGATCTATGGCAGTACGGTAATGCAGCAGCTGACGCCTTATGAGCGACCGATGGAATGCGGCAACCATGAAGACGTGTACTGGGCAACTCTTTCCAACAGGGAAGGAGCGGGCCTGAAGATCATGGCCGATAAAACCCTGCTGCAGGTAGCTGCCCTGCCCTACAGCGACGAGGAGCTGGCACGGACCGAAAACAGGATCGACCTGCCCCAAAGCACCTCCACGGTAGTCGCCATCGGCTACAAAACCTTAGGCGTCGGTTCCAACTCCTGCGGTCCCACCCCCATGCCGGAATATACCGTTAAAGCGGCGCCGGCAAATTTCACGTATCTCATGAAGCTGGTTACAGGCAGGGGAAAATAGTCAGGGTTGAATCGAATCAAGTCTGTTCCAGGCAGCAGGGTCAGGGGCTTACGGATAAGAAATGCGGCAGTAAGGACAACGGATGTTTTGGCTGCTTCCTGTCCGGGAAAGGAAGTTCATGCGCTGCAATTAAGGGCAAAAAGTCGGATTTGTATAAAACAAAGTCTGTTTCCTGTAAGGGCAGGGAAGATGCAGCAAGTAACTTTGTACCGACGTAAATTCAGGAAGATAAAGGACTTGTCGTGTCGCCAGGCGGTGCAGGAGAACCTCTAAAGCGGCCTATGCCCCCCTGCAGTGGTCGGGAACGGTGTGTAATAAAGAGGCGCACATTCATTAAACTACAAAAAGACTAACGATTCATCATGGACCGCAGAACCCTTTTAAAGCAGTTAGCCCTGGCCGCCCCGGCCATCACCTTGTCGAAATACACGCATGCCGCCGACAGTTTTTTGAACGGCACATATGAGCCCATGGCTCCCGGGCCCTTTCGGCCCACCTGGGAAAGCCTCTCTGCTTACCAAACCCCCGAATGGTTCCGCAATGCCAAGTTCGGCCTCTGGGCCCACTGGGGCCCGCAATGCCAGGCCGAAGCCGGCGACTGGTATGCCCGTGGCATGTACCAGGAGGGAAGCGGCAAGTACAAATACCAGCTCGAAAAATATGGCCATCCCTCCAAATTCGGGTTTAAGGACGTGATCCACTCCTGGAAGGCCGAACAGTGGGACCCCGAAAGCCTGGTAGCGCTGTATAAAAAGGCGGGTGCCCGGTACTTTGTGGCCCTGGCCAACCACCACGATAATTTCGACCTGTACAAAAGCCGGTACCAGAAAAACTGGAATTCCACCCGCATCGGTCCCAAAAAAGACCTGATCGCCGGTTGGGAAAAAGCCGCCCGCCGCCATGGCCTCCGCTTTGGCGTAAGCGTCCATGCGTCCCATGCCTGGTCCTGGTTCGAGCCGGCACAGCGGGCCGATAAGTCGGGGCCAATGGCCGGCATCCCTTACGATGGCCGGCTGACCAAGGCCGATGGGAAGGGCTTATGGTGGGAGGGCCTGGACCCGCAGGAGTTGTATGCGCAAAACCATCCCCTGAGCGAAAACAGCTTCAACGACAACATGATCCACCGGCAGTGGAACTGGGGCAACGGGGTGGCGGTACCCTCAAAGGAATATTGCGAAAAATTTTACAACCGGACCATCGAGCTGATCAACGCTTACGATCCCGACCTGGTGTATTTCGACGATACCGCCCTTCCTTTATGGCCGGTGAGCGACGCCGGCCTGCGCATTGCCGCCCATATGTACAACCGGAGCATTAAAAAGAAGGGGCGGCTGGAAGCGGTAATCAACGGCAAGATCCTGGATGCGCAGCAGCGCAAATGCATGGTGTGGGATATTGAGCGGGGTCAGAGCAATGAAATAGAGCCCCTGCCCTGGCAAACCGATACCTGCATCGGCAACTGGCATTACGAACGCAGCCTCTACGAACAGAAAAGATACAAAAGTGCCCGGACCATTATCCACACCCTTGCCGATGTGGTGAGCAAGAACGGCAACCTGTTGCTCAGTGTCCCGGTACGGGGCAATGGCACCATCGACGAGCTGGAACGCGCCGTGGTGGAGGAGATCGGGGAGTGGATGGCCCTCAACGGCGAAGGGATCTATGATACCCGTCCCTGGAAGGTCTTTGGAGAAGGACCGGCCATGGAAGCGGCTGCCCCGCTTTCGGCCCAGGGCTTTAACGAAGGAAAGGGAAAACCCTTTACGGCCGGCGATATCCGTTTTACGGCAAAGGACCATACCATTTACGCGATTGTCATGGGCTGGCCTGAAGACGGCAAAGTGCGGATCAAAAGCCTGAAAAGGGGGAGCGCCCACCTGAATGGAAGCCTTTCAAAGGTGGAACTGCTGGGAGCGACCGGCGGCCTTGCTTTCCAGCAGAGGGAGGAGGCGCTGCTGGTGGAACTGGGGGGGAACAAACCCAAACTTGACTATGCTTTTACGTTAAAGATTTCTTAGGGGCCCCGGCGGCAGTTTGGGGGAACAATTGTTTCAGGATACCTCCGGTAGGGAGAAGCACCTAAAGTTCGCCCGGATGCCGGAGCCGGGCGGGCACAAAACACCATAAAGGATCAAACATTTGTTCAGGGCCGGCAGATACCCCAAAGGGGGTGTTTGCGCTTGCCCGGCAGCCGAAGGCAGGACAATTCTTCCATAGGATGAACGATGCTGCCCCCGGGATAACAATTGTGCTATTAATTTTTCCAAATGACTCATTCCCCCTTGGGTGGGGACCCTACTTTTGGCAGCGGGATAGATCCCTCCATATGATTTGTTTAAAGAATTAATCTATCATGATGCGCTTGCCCCTTTTTTCATTGTTGCTCGCCTGTGGCCTGGGCGCCGGTATGGCTGCGGCCGCCCAGGAAAAGTTATACCCCAATACCTTTCCCCTACAAAATGTCACCTTGCTCGACGGGCCGTTCCAACAGGCCCGCGACCTGAATATCCGGACGCTGTTGCAATACGACGTAGACCGCCTGCTGGCCGGCTACCGGCAGGAGGCGGGGCTGGCCGCCAAAGCCACCCCCTTTCCCAACTGGGACGGGCTGGACGGTCATGCGGGCGGCCACTATTTATCCGCTTTGGCCCTGCACTATGCCGCTACCGGGAACCCTGAATGTAAAAAACGCATGGAATACATGCTGGAAGAACTGGACGCCTGCCAGGAGGCCAATGCCCGGAACCATCCCGGTTGGGGCGCCGGCTATGTGGGCGCCGTTCCCAAGGGCGAAGGGTGCTGGCCGAAGTTGAAAGCCGGCGATATCAGCCCGGTCTGGAAATATTGGGTGCCCTGGTACAATGTCCATAAAACGTACGCCGGCCTGCGGGACGCCTGGTTATATGCCGGCAACGAACAGGCAAAGCGGATGTTCCTGAAATTCTGTGACTGGGGTATCGCCATCACCGCAGGGTTAACGGAGGAGCAAATGAACGAGATGCTCGGCAATGAGCATGGCGGCATGAACGAGGTTTTTGCCGATGCCTACCAGATGACCGGCAATGAAAAGTACCTGGCCGCGGCCAAGCGGTTCTCGCACAAAATGTTGCTGGATGCCATGGCCGCCTCCGAGGACAACCTGGACAATAAACATGCGAACACGCAGGTGCCCAAGGCGGTGGGGTTTCAAAGAATAGCGGAAGTGGCCAAAGACGACCGGTACGGAAAGGCCGGCAGCTTTTTCTGGGAAACCGTCACCTCCCGCCGCACCCTGGCCTTCGGCGGTAACAGCCGGCGGGAGTTTTTCCCGAGCGCCGCTGCCGGCAGTGATTTTGTCAACGATGTGGAAGGGCCGGAAACCTGCAACACCTACAACATGCTGAAACTGACCGAAGACCTCTTCCGGGTTCGGCCGCAGGCGAAATATGCCGACTTCTACGAACGGGCGCTGTACAACCATATCCTGTCCACCCAGCACCCGGAGCATGGCGGTTATGTGTATTTTACGCCGGCACGTCCCCGGCACTACCGGGTGTACTCTGCTCCCAATGAAGCCATGTGGTGTTGCGTGGGCAGCGGTATGGAAAACCACGGGAAATACAGCCAGTTTATCTATACCCATACACAGGAGGCCCTGTACCTGAACCTCTTCGTGGCCTCCGAAGTCCACTGGAAGGAAAAGGGCATCCGCCTGCGGCAGGAAACGACTTTTCCCAATGAAGAGCAAACCCGGGTGGTCATTACCCAGGGGGCTTCCCGCTTTACCTTAATGGTCCGGTATCCGGAATGGGTGGGGGAGGGGGCCCTGAAGATCCGGGTAAATGGCAAAGCCGTTGCGTATACGGCAAAGCCGTCCTCCTATATCGCCCTGGAACGGCAGTGGAAAAAGGGCGACGTGGTGCACATCTCCCTGCCCATGCACCACTCCGTCGAACAATTGCCCAGTGTACCCAACTACGTCGCCTTTATGCATGGGCCCATCCTGCTGGGCGCGAAAACAGGCGCCGAAGACCTGCGCGGCCTGGTGGCGGGCGACAGCCGCTGGGGACATATTGCCAGCGGCCGGAAACTGCCGGTGGATAAAGCCCCGGTTTTGATCGAAGGCGATGGGGGCGCGCTGGCCGGCAAACTGGTGCCGGTGGCGGGTAAGCCGTTGACGTTCCGCTTGTCGGGGGTGGATATGCGGAACCCGGGTGATTTCGTGCTGGAGCCTTTTTACAGGATCCACGACGCCCGGTATATGCTCTACTGGATGAACCTGTCCCCGGCGGCCTACCGTTCCTATATGGATTCCATCGCCGCCCTGGAAGCGCAAAAGCTGGCCCTGCAGCGGCGCACGGTCGATTTTGTGGCGCCGGGAGAGCAACAGCCCGAAGTGGACCATTCCATGGAAAAGCAAAATTCCAATACCGGCAATTACCTGGACGAGTTCTGGCGGGATGCCCGCAACGGGGGCTCCTTCAGCTACAGCCTCTCCACCGGCGGGCAAACCGGCTTACGCCTGATCGTCCGCTACTGGGGTGCCGAGCGGGGCGCCCGGAAGTTTGACATCTACATCGATGAGCAAAAGCTCCTTTCCGAGGACCTGGCGGAAAAATGGAACCAACAGAAGTTCCAGGAAGTGGAATATACGATCCCCGACGCGCTGGTAAAAGGGAAGGCCCGCATACGGGTGAAGTTCCAGGCGCCGCCGGCAGGCACTGCCGGCCCGGTTTATTACCTGCGCCTGGCGCGGGAAAAAGGGGCGCAGTAGCAAGGAAACGGTATTCGAAACATACATAAAATGCAGGCTCTTAAAAATATACACAAGATGAAGGCAACCATAAGCAGGAAATGGATCACTTTGGCTGGATGGATGATCGCGCTGAACCTGGCCGGAACAAACCGGCTGTCCGCGCAAACCGTATGGCTCGACCAGCTGGACCTCCGGGCCGCTACCCAGGGTCATGGCGTACCCATGAAAAACAAATCCGTTGACGGCCGGGACATCCGGATCGGCGGCAAAACGTTCCAGCGGGGCTTCGGCACGCATGCGGAGAGCTCCCTGATGATCCAACTGGAGGGAAAAGCCACCCTGTTTACGGCCCATGTGGGGGTGGACGACGAAATGGAAGGGCACCAGCCGGCAGTGGAGTTCGTGGTCATCGGGGACAACAAAAAGCTTTGGTCGAGCGGCGTTATGCGCCTGGGAGAAGCCGCAAAGGCCTGTTCCGTTTCGCTGGCCGGCGTGCAAAAGCTGGAGCTGGTGGTTACCGACGGCGGCAATGGCAACTACTATGACCATGCCGACTGGGCGGATGCGCAATTCGTCACCACGGGCGTCCGTACCCTTGCCACCACCAATCCCGTATCCGGCACCCCTTATCTACTCACCCCCAGGCCTTCCGCCCAACCCCGGATCAATGGCGCCAGCGTCTTCGGGGTACGCCCGGGTTCCCCTTTCCTGTTTCGCGTAGCCGCCACCGGCGACCGGCCCATGGCCTTCTCGGCCAAAGGATTGCCTGCGGGGCTGCGGATAGATCCGCAAACCGGTATCATTACAGGTAACCTTTCCACCGCCGGAACCTATATTGTTTCGTTAACCGCAAAGAACCGGAAGGGAACAGCGGAACGCAAGCTACGCATCGTCTGTGGCGACCGCATGGCGCTCACCCCGCCGATGGGCTGGAACAGCTGGAACTGTTTTGCCGGCGAGGTGTCGGCCGATAAGGTAAAAAGGGCCGCGGATGCCATGGTAAAAAGCGGGCTGGTCAACCATGGCTGGACCTATATCAATATAGACGATTTCTGGCAGAATCACCGCGACGCCAAGGACTCCACGCTGCGGGGCCCGTTGCGGGATGATGCGGGCCATATCGTGCCCAATGCCCGGTTTGGCGATATGAAAACGCTCACCAATTATGTACATGACCTCGGGTTGAAGATCGGCATCTATTCCAGCCCCGGCCCCTGGACCTGCGGCGGCTGTGCCGGCAGTTACGGCTATGAAAAACAGGATGCGGAAAGCTATGCCCGCTGGGGCTTCGACTACCTCAAATACGACTGGTGCAGTTACGGCGGCGTCATTAACGGCATGCCGGAAAACAATCCCTTCAAAGTAGCCTCCCTGTCCTACCAGGGCGGCGGTACGCTGCCGGTGGCGGTGAAACCCTTCCAGGAGATGGGCGCGTACCTGCGGCAGCAGCCCCGCGATATCTTGTTCAGCCTGTGCCAGTACGGCATGTCGGATGTATGGAAGTGGGGCGATAATGTGGGCGGTACCTCCTGGCGCACCACCAATGACATCACCGACACCTGGGCAAGCGTGAAAGGCATCGCCCTGGCACAGGACAAAGCCGCCGCATGGGCGAAACCGGGAAACTGGAACGACCCGGATATGCTGGTGGTGGGTACGGTGGGCTGGGGAAATCCCCACCCGAGCAAGCTGAAGCCGGATGAACAATACCTCCACATGAGCCTTTGGAGCCTTTTTTCGGCCCCGCTCCTCATTGGCTGCGATATGGAGAAGCTCGATGCGTTTACCCTGAACCTGCTGACCAATGACGAAGTGATCGACATCAACCAGGACCCGCTGGGCAAACAGGCCACCTGCGTGCAAACCATCGGGGACCTGCGGATCTATGTGAAGGAGCTGGAAGACGGCAGCCGTGCCGTGGGCTTCTGCAACTTCGGCCTCGAAAAAGTGGCGCTTTCTTATAACGACTTCGAAAAGCTGGGTATAACCGGCCGCCAAAAGGTACGTGACCTCTGGCGGCAGAAGGATGTCCGCAACCTCCATACAAAAAGTGATCACCTGCCGGTTAACGTGCCGGTGCATGGCGTGCTGCTGTACAAATTTACTCCTGCCCCGTGATGATGACGATGTGCCGGGATAAAGCCCGGCCCCAAATGCGTAACATGAGCTAAAATTAAAGTCGAAAGAGCATGAAGTACCGCCTGTTCACCTTCCTTTTTGTATTTCTTATTGCCGGCATAAACAGCAGCGCACAGTCGTACCAAAAAACCGGTCTTGGCATGAAAACCGCGGTCAAGGGTATGGAGATAGAGCTGCAGGTTTACAGCCCTGCGATCATCCGGGTGCTGAAATCACCGGCGGGCCGCCCCTTCTCCAAAGAAAGCCTTTCGGTGATCAAAAAACCCGGAAAGGAAACGTTCCGTGTACGGGAACAGGGCGAATGGCTGCACCTGGAAACGGGTAAGGTAAGCGTACGCCTGGACAAGAGGTCGGGAGCTATCGCGTACTATATGGGGTCCAATGACCTGCTGCTGAAGGAGAAAGAAGCCGGCGTAAGCTTTACCCCCTTTAATGATGCCGGCAGCAATACATTTACGGTGCTACAGACCTATACCCTGGAAGCAGACGAGGCCATCTATGGACTGGGCCAGCAACAAGGCGGAAAGATGAGCCAGCGTAATGTGTCGCTCCGCATGGTCCAGGGAAATACGGATGATTACATCCCCTTTTTTCAATCCGTAAAGGGGTACGGCATTTTCTGGGATAATTATTCGCCCACACAGTTTACGGATAATGCGGCAGGAACATCTTTCCGGTCGGATGTAGGCGATTGCGTGGATTATTATTTTATGTACGGGGGCAATGCAGATGGGGTGATTGCCTGCATGCGCGACCTCACCGGCCAGGCGCCCATGTTCCCCTTATGGACTTTTGGTTTCTGGCAGAGCAAGGAGCGCTATAAAAGCCAGGACGAACTGGTGAACGTGGTCAAAAAGTACCGCGAATTGAAAGTGCCGCTTGATGGAATCATCCAGGACTGGCAGTACTGGGGTAATAATTATTTATGGAATGCCATGGACTTTCTGAATGTGGAATTTCACAACCCCCAGCGGATGGTGAATGAGGTGCACCACCTGAATGCCCGCCTGATGATCTCCATCTGGAACTCCTTCGGCCCTCAGACAAAACAGTACCGGGAACTGGATACCATCAACGCCCTGTTTGACTTTGCCACCTGGCCCCAGTCAGGCTCTGAAAAATGGCCGCCCAACCGCGATTACCCCTCCGGTGTACGGGTATACGACGCCTACAATCCCGAAGCCCGGAAGATCTACTGGAACTATTTGAAAAAAATGTTTTCGCTGGGAATTGACGGGTGGTGGATGGACTCTTCCGAGCCGGATCACCTGGATTTCAAACCCGCTGATTTTGATAATAAAACGTTCCTGGGTTCCTTCCGTAAAGTCCGTAATGCTTTCCCGTTGATGACGGTGGGTGGCGTGTTCCAGAACCAGCGTTCCGAAAGCTCCGGCAAACGTGTATTCATCCTTACCCGTTCCGCCTTTGCAGGGCAGCAGCGTTATGGCGCCAATACCTGGTCGGGCGATGTGACGGCATCCTGGGACGCGTTGCGCCACCAGGTATCCGCCGGGTTAAACTTTTCCCTCACCGGCATACCCTACTGGAACAGCGACATTGGCGGGTTCTTCCTTTCGAAATACCGCCGGAAACTGGAGGACCCGGAATACCGCGAGTTATATGTCCGCTGGCTGCAGTTCGGCGCGTTTACCCCGATGATGCGCTCGCATGGAGCAGATGCCCCGCGGGAGATCTACCAGTTCGGCAAAAAAGGCGATAAGGCTTATGATGCCATTGAACGGTATATTCACCTGCGTTACCGTTTGCTGCCCTATATCTATTCCACTGCCTGGGAGGTAACGGCCCGTCAATCCAGCATGATGCGCGCCCTGGTGATGGATTTTCCAAAGGACAAGGATGCTTTGAATATCAATGACCAGTACCTGTTCGGCAAATCCCTGCTGGTAAGCCCGGTTACCGGGGCGATGTACCTGAAGCCGGTGGTGACCGGGAAGGATACTGCCTTTGCGGAGGATTTCAGCACGATCCGATCAAAGGCTACCTACCTGCCGGCCGGTGCTGCCTGGTACGACTTCTGGACAGGGGAAAAGCTGCAGGGTGGAACCAATGTAACCAGGGAAACGCCCCTGGATATCCTGCCCCTGTATGTAAAAGCGGGCTCCATCCTTCCTGTAGGACCCGACGTCCAGTATGCCGAAGAAAAGAAATGGGACGAACTGGAAATCCGTGTATACCCGGGGGCAGACGGCACCTTTGTCCTGTACGAAGACGAGAATGACAATTACAATTATGAAAAAGGAGTTTACGCCACTATTCCCTTCCGCTGGGAGGATAAAAAGAAGACGTTGACCATAAGTGACCGGAAAGGCGCTTTCCCGGGGATGCTCCAAAACCGGAAATTTCATATAGTCATCGTGCATCCCGGCAAAGGCGGAGGAGAGCAAAGGGTAGCCCAACCCGATAAGGTGATCCACTACACGGGCAAAAAAGTAACCATTACATTCTAATCGTATACAAATTGAAGCATGGCAAAAGGGAAAGCAACGATGGTTGCGGCGCTTGTTTTTTCGCTTAGCGGAATTGCCGCATTCGCCCAGAAGATAACGGTCCGGTCGCCTAATCAAAAAATTAAGGTGTCCCTTTTTAACAGCCGGAACCAGGACGCAGGGGCATGGTACCTCGCCACCACTTATTCGGACAGTGGAAAAACATCGGAAGTGGTGCCGCGGATCGACCTGGGACTTTCGAGAAGCGACCAGGATTTTTCCGGTGAGCTGAAATTCCTGAAAGCGGGCAAGCCGCTGTTGATCAGTGAACAATACACCGTCCCGCATGGCAAAAAATCCGTGTGCAGCAATGCGGCCAGCGAGGTGACGGTTTCGTTGGAGAACCCCTCGAAAGCTAAATTGAACATCATCATAAGGGCCTACAATGACGGCGTTGCCTTTCGCTACGAATTCCCCGAAAAGCAGGGGACCTTTGAAGTGAAGGAGGAACATACCGCCTACTCCATTCCCGGTGAAACGGCGCGGTGGATGGAAAGATGGAATCCCGCCAATGAAGGCCTGTACACCGCTATGAGCGGCGACAAGGTGCAACAGCAGGAATGGGGTTACCCCGCACTGTTCCGGTCCAAAGACAGCGCCTGCTGGTACCTGTTGCACGAATCCGACGTGAACCGCACCTATTGCGGCTCCAAACTGAGTAACCAAGGGGAGGCATCGAAATACAAGCTGGCCTTCCCCAACCCCAAAGACGGCAGGGGAACAGGTGCGTCCGCTCCCACCATATCCCTTCCCTGGAAATCGCCCTGGCGGGTGATGGTCATGGGCGGGCTGGACGCTATCGTATCCTCCACCCTGGTGGACGATGTGGCCCCCCCTTCCGTTGTAAAAAATACGGACTGGATCCAGCCGGGAAAGGTTTCCTGGAACTACTGGTCCAGCAACCATGGCACCAAGGACTTTAAAGTGGTAAAAGAGTTTGCCGACCTGGCCTCGGAAATGGGGTGGCGCTATACGTTGCTGGACTGGGAATGGGACGCCATGTCCAACGGGGGCAAGGTGGAAGATGCGGCAAAGTATATCCTGTCCAAAGGGGTAAAACCGTTGATCTGGTACAATTCGGGCGGCAACCATACCTGGGTGTCGGCTACGCCCAAAGACCGCATGCTGACGCATCAAAACCGGGTGGAGGAATTTACCAAACTGAAGAAAATGGGCTTTGCAGGCGTCAAGATCGATTTTTTCGAAAGCGAAAAGCAGGATATGATCCGCTACTACCTGGATATCCTGGAAGATGCCGCCCAGTTTGAAATGCTGGTGTATTTCCACGGCTGCTTGGTCCCCCGGGGATGGGCCCGGACCTATCCCCACCTGATGACCTACGAGGGCGTGCGGGGAGCGGAATGGTACAACAACGGGCCGGAATTTACAGGTACCGCCCCGGAGCATAATACCATCCTGCCCTTTACCCGCAACGTGGTGGGCGCTATGGATTATACACCGGTGACCTTTACCAACTCGCAATTCCCGCACCTGACCTCCTATGGGCATGAGCTGGCCCTGAGCGTCTTGTTTGAATCCGGCCTGCAGCACCTGGCCGACCGGCCGGAAGGTTATTACGCGTTGCCGGATGCCGCCAAAGCCTTTCTCCGGGCGGTTCCCAACGCCTGGGAGGAAACAAGGCTGCTGGAAGGTTATCCCGGCAGGGATGTGGTCATGGCCCGCCGTAAAGGAAGGACCTGGTACATCGGGGGCATCAATGCGGAAACCAGGGAAAAGAAGAAAACCCTGCGCTTCGATTTTTTGCCCCCTAACGCAACCTATAAACTGACCCTGATCGCCGACGGGCAGCACGACAAAGCCTTCGCCACGAAATACCTGGTGGTGGACCGGTCCGGCTCCGTGGAGGTAGGCCTGCTGCGGCGGGGCGGCTTTGCCGCCTTGTTAGAGCCGGTATTGTAACGCAAATAAAAAACGATCCTTGCCAGAATCATGAAGTCAACACTCTTTTTATTGTTTGGATGGCTGCCCGCCCTTGCATGGGGGCAGGTGTATCAAAAGCACCGCTTGCAGCAAGACCGGCTTTCCATCCAGCTGTCCGAAGGCTTGCTGCACCTTACCCCCTTGTCCGAAAAAGCGGTAAGGGTGCAATGGGAAAAAGACGGCAGCAGGGAAGAACGCCAGTTTGTTTTGGTCAACAAGCTCCTGGTCCCGGCATTTACGTTCGCGGAAACAGCAGCAAAGCTGAAACTGAGCACCAAGTCCATAAATGTGCTCTTTGATAAACAAACCGGCGTCATGGAATACAGCGACCGGGGCGGGAAGGTGTTCCTACGGGAAAAGGCCGGGAGCCGGAAACTAATAAAGGACTCCGTTTTGGGCGCGCCTTGCTTTATCGCGGCGCAAAGTTTCGACTCGCCCCCGGGCGAATATTTGTTTGGCCTGGGCCAGTTCCAGGACGGGGCGTACAACCTTCGGAACATCAGCCGCAAATTGATCCAAGTGAACTCCCAGATCGCCATCCCTTTTCTTTATTCCAGCAGGGGGTATGGCATTTTATGGCACCAGTACGGCCTCACGGACTTTAATCCTGCCGATCACGAGGTGCCGCTTGCCAAAAAAGACCGGGCGGACGGGGAAAAGGGGGAGGTGGAAGTAACCACCACTTCAGGAACGCAAAAGGTTTCCCGGCAGCAATCCGTGTATGCAGGTACGTTCCGGATCGAGAAGGAAGGCGAATACGCCCTGATGCTGGACCTGGGAAATATGGACAGCCGCCACCTGGTTACCATTGATGGCATTCCCTGTATCGACCAGTCGAACCTGTGGCTGCCGCCGGCCGTGGGAAAGCTGGTCCGCTTAAAGGCCGGCGAACATTCCGTGCAAGTGGTGTGCAAGGCGTCGAATACGCCGAAACTATCGTGGCGGCAGGCCGGCAACGAAACCACGTTCCGCTCGCCTAATGCCCGCTCGCTGGATTACGTGGTGTTTCATGGAAAAAATGCCGACGAGGTGGTTGCCACCTACCGCAACTTATCGGGAAACGTGCCGATGCTGCCGCTATGGGCGTACGGTTTCTGGCAGTGCCGCGAACGGTACACCTCCGGCAACCACCTGGTGGAAACGGTAAAAGAGTTCCGGAAGCGAAAGCTGCCCCTGGATGTGATCGTACAGGACTGGCAATACTGGGGTAAATACGGGTGGGGCGTACCCAAGTTCGATGAAGCCCATTATCCCGAGCCCGGCAAGTTTATAGGGCAATTGCACGACCTGAAGGCCCGGTTTTCCATTTCCGTCTGGGAAAACCTGGATAAAGCCTCGGAAGTAGCCAAAGACTATGTTTCGAAAAACCTGTACATCCCCAACAGCCCCTGGATCGATATCTATCAGCCCGAAACGGGGCGGACGCACTGGAACGCGTTGCGGAAAAACCTGTTTGACTACGGGGTGGACTCCTGGTGGATGGACGCTACCGAGCCGGAGAACGACGCCCTGGCCGGAAAGCAAACCCATTTCGGGCTGGGCAACTTTTACCGGCTAACCTACCCGCTCTTTGTCAGCAAAGCGGTGTATGAAGGACAACGCCATACCGACTCCTCCAAGAGAGTGGCGATCCTTACCCGTTCCGCCTTTGCCGGCCAGCAGCGTTACGGCACGATCAACTGGTCGGGGGATATCGGCTGGGACTGGGATGCCTATAAGCGGCAGATCGTTGCCGGCCTCAATTACTCCCTGACGGGAATGCCTTACTGGACGACGGATATCGGGGGCTTTTTCCGCCCGGGCCCCTCCCAGTATACGGACGCGAAGTACCATGATATTTTAACGCGCTGGTTCCAGTGGAGCACCTTCAATACCATTTTCCGCATGCACGGTTACCAAACGGAAACCGAACCCTGGAAGTACGGGCCAACCGTTGAAGCCCATATGCGGAGCATGCTCGACCTGCGTTACCGCCTGTTGCCGTATATCTATTCGGAAGGATGGCAGGTTTCCAGCAAAGGGTCCACCCTGGTGCGCCCCCTGGTCATGGACTTTCAACACGACCGGGCGGCCATCGGCCAGGCCTACCAATACCTGTTCGGTAAAGCGTTCCTTGTGGCCCCTGTTACCGAACCCGGGGTTTCCGAATGGGGTGTTTACCTGCCCCGCGCCACGGACTGGTACGACTTCTGGACCGGCAGGCGGTTCGGGGGCGGGCAAACCATAAAAACCGCGGCCCCGCAGGATAAAATTCCTGTTTTTGTCAAGGCCGGCGCTATCGTCCCCATGGGCGGCTACCAGCAATATTCCTCGGAAAAGGCTATGGATACCCTGGAGATCCGGGTTTACCCCGGCGCCGACGGCCATTTCAACTGGTACAGCGATGAAGGGGATAATTACAATTACGAAAAAGGCAAGTACGCCCTGGTGCCCTTTGCGTGGAACGAAAAGGAGCAAACGCTGACGATTGGCAAACGGCAGGGCACTTACGCCGGGGCGTTGCAGCAATGCGTATTCAATATTGTCCGGGTACAGGAGGCGCAAGGGCAGGGAACAGGCATAAGCCCGGCAACAAGGCAAGTAATTTATAAAGGAGAAAAGACCCGTGTGGCCCTCCGGTAACTTTTCCTTTGATCCCTAAATTGTTGTAAGGCTGATAAAACGAAAAAGTCAACGTTCAGAAAGCGTTTGCCTCCGGCGGCGCTTTCTGAACGTTGACTTTTTTGCGAACACCCGGTTTAGGCGAAGAACGGCATGTTGGGCAAGGCATATTTTTTCATGCCTTCTTCATTGATATCCACGCCAATGCCTGGTTTTTCGGAAAGAGGGATGAAGCCATCCTCCACCCATTTACCCTCGTAGGTAACAATATCCCGGAACATCGGGTCGGTATGAAAGTAGGATTGCCATTCCAGTATCAGGAAATTGGGGACCGAGGCGCATACATGTGCGGAGGCCATGGCGCCGAGGAAAGAGGCGACCATATGCGGGGCAAAAGGCACATAATATAAATTCGCCAGGTTGGCGATGCGCTGTCCCTCGCCAAGACCCCCCGCTTTCTGAAGATCAGGCATAACGATATTCACGGCGCCTATTTCCAAAAGCCTTCTGAACCCGTAGGCCAGGTACAGGTTCTCGCCGGCGCAAATGGGCGTCCGGGTGGAATCCGTGATCAGCTTGTAGGCTTCCACGTTTTCCGCCGGTATCGGCTCTTCCAGCCACATCAGGTTTAAGGGTTCCAGGCGCTTGGCCACCAGTTCGCCGGTAACGGCATCGTAGCGGCCATGCATGTCCACGCATATATCGATGTTCGGCCCGACAGCTTCCCGGGCGGCGGTTACCTGGTCCACCATACGTTGCAATTCACCGGGGCTGGCCGTCCAGTTATACAGGTCATATTTATTGGGATCATTGGCCTGGTCCAGGTCGAACTTGATGGCATTAAAGCCCATTTTCTTCGCCTTGAGCGCCGCCTCTGCAAAATCTCTTGGCGCGGGCAGACTGCGCTGGTATAAGGCCGTATCGCAGTATACCCGGATCTTATCGCGGAACTTTCCACCCAGCAGCTGGTATACGGGCATGTTCAGCGCTTTGCCCGCGATGTCCCATAAGGCGGTTTCGATTGCGGAAAGAACGGCTACATACATACCTGCCTGGGCGCCCTGGAAAAACCCGGATTTCCGGATATCTTCAAACAGGCGGTGCACGTTCAACGGATTTTTGCCTTTGATCCGGCTTCCGAAGTTCTGCACGAGGTGGTACGTACCCGGTACGGCGTCCACCCCTTCTCCACACCCCCAGATCCCCTGGTTGGTGTGGATCTTCACAAACACGCTTCCTTTGATGTACCCGCACTTTATATCGGTAATTTTTAATTCGGAAGGCGGCGAGGATTTTGGTGTTTTGTCAATTGCGGCTTCATAGCTGCGGCCGAAGGATGCCAGGGGGGCAAAAGCAGCCGCCAGTGCCGCCCTGGATAAAAAGGATCTTCTTGAAGTTGAGGTTGCCATTTGATGGTGGTTTAAAGGTGATGCTTACCAGGTGCGTTCTTTTAAATATTTCTGGATTTCTTCTTTGGGAACCGGGAGCTCGTTGATATGGTCATTCAACCATTTGGAAAAATCCTTTTCTATTTCCTCGCTCCAGCGGGCGTCGATCTGGCCGGCCGTATATTTTCCCTCCCGTAAACGCAGGTGTCCGAACATGTCCCGTAAGCGGACGACCTCTGAGGTCCGCACCACTTTTTCCGCCAGGTGCGGCGGGATAAAGACAACAACGCCATTTTTGCCCAGTACCACATCTCCGGGCATAACGGTTGCCTGGCGGATCCGCGTAGGGTGGTTGATGCCGACAATCATGGTATTGAGATCGCCTTCAGGGTTGTGGTGGGAAGGATCGTAACTGGTGAAATAAGAGGTGAACCCACCCATTTCCTTTAAGCCGGCAACGTCTCGTAAGGCCCCGTCATAAACAATCCCGTTCCCGGATTTGGCATAGATGGCATTGCCGACATTGTCACCAATGGTCGGCCCGTTGCGGTGCGCGCCAAACTGGTCGGCAACATACACGTCCCCTTTTACCAGCAGGTCTACCGCCCAGGTATTCTGGCCGCGTTTGCCCTGCTGTTTGCCGCGGTCGTCAATGGCTTTCCATACGTCAGGCCGGCCGGGCATGAAGGAAGCGGTAACGGCCCTGCCCACCAATACACTATCCGGGTTGATCTGCTGCCATCCTTCGGCAATCTGGTAGAGGTAGCCTGCGTTTTTCATGACGGCCCAGGCCTCTTCCACGCTCACTAATTTCATGCGTTGAATCAGGTTATCGGGCACTTTCGGCCTTCCATCGGGGAATCGTTCCCCCTTCCATTCAGCGGTCAGGGCCAGGAGTTGTTCTTTGGGGAGCTGCACCTGCTGTGCTTTTGACGGTTTCAGGAACAGCAAAAGGGTAAGCGAACATAAGAAGCGGTTCATTGTGCGCATAGGGTTTGCTTTTTTTTACAGGAATAATTTTTTAAAGGATACCTGCCGGGGCGGCTTCTTTCTTTTCCGCGGTTTTTTCGGGGGCTTTCTCTTTCGGCAGATGATTGTGCCACCAGCTGGCCAGTGAAGAACCATTCACGTTCATTACCGGTCCGAAGATGGCGGGCGCCAAACCTGCGGTGGCCATTTTTCCCATGGTCAGGGCAAGGCCGGTAGCCAGCCCGGCGTTCTGCATGCCCACTTCAAGGGCTATGGTGCGGCAGTCGCTTTCCGGGAAATTCAATAAGCGCGAGGACCAGTAACCCAGGAAAAACCCGGCAACGTTGTGCAGGAAGGTGGCCACGAGCAGCAAGGCACCTACTTTCAGCAGGTTATCCCTCCCTGCCGCTACCATGATCGCCAGGATGCAGGCGATGCCCGCCATGGAAAGAAGCGGCATGACCTTGTCCAGCCAGCTGAACTTTCCACGCATCAGGTGGTGGAAGGCAAGGCCGGCAACAATGGGAAGGATGACGATCTTGGTGATCTCCCACGCCATGCCCCAAAAGTCGATCTGGACAAAGCTGCCGCCCAGCCACTGCAGCAGCAAAGGGGTTAAAAAGGGGGCCAGCAGGGTGGAGATCGTGGTCACCGAAACCGAGAGGGCCAGGTTGGCTCTTGCCAGGAACGCCATCACATTGGACGCCAGGCCGCTGGGGCAGCATCCCACTAAAATGATCCCGGCAGCAATTTCCTTTGGAAAATCAAAAAGGCTGGCGATGGTAACGCCCACCAGGGGCATGATGAGGTAATGAAAAGCAACGCCGACGATGATCCCTTTCGGCATGCGGACCACATGGGCGAAATCCTTCAGGCTGAGTTCCGTGCCCATGCCGAACATAATGACCTGCAGCAGGGGAATAATGAGCGCGGACATTTTAAAGCTGCCGATGCTCACGAAATAGTGGGGGTGGTACAGGGCAAAGCTCACCACGCCCAGGATCATTACCGTAAAGGAAAGGCCTTTGAGGAACTTGTTGCCCCGGAACGCCAGCGCCAGGAAGAAGAAGAACGACAGCAACAGTCCTCCTCCCCAATGATGCAATTGCCCGGCGGTAACAAGGATCCATGCGATCAAAAGAAGGGCAGCGGGCAGGTAAAAAAGATGGTAACGGGATTTTTTGTTCATGGCAAGAAGGGAATGGGTTAGAGATTATGGTTCGTTTTCATTTTCCTGTTGCAGGTCGGCAATCGCCTCGAATTCATCAAACAACTTCACGCCTAATCGTTCGAAAATGGCGAAGTGCTTCATGTATACCTGGTGATGCTTCTTCTGGGGAAGGAAACTGTCCGGCAGCTTCACGGTTTCCGCGGCTTCATCCAGGTTTTTGTAGATGCCCATTTCCACGGCGCTCAGTAAAAAAGAGCCGAAGGCAACGCTGTCCGAACCCGGTCCCTGCTTGATATGAACCGGCTTGTTGAACATGTCCGCCATCATCTGGGTCCAGAAAGGATAAGAAGCCAGGGTTCCGTTTGCCGCGATGCTTTTGAAGGAACGATGCTCCTGGAGGGTTTTTCCAATGCTGTAAAATGCGTATAAGATGCCTTCGATCGTGGCACGGACAAAATGGGGTTGTTCGTGTTTTATGTTCAGCCCGAAATAAACGCCCCGGGCGTTGGCGTTCCATATCGGTGCCCGTTCCCCCTGCAGGTACGGCAGGAAGATCAACCCCTCCGAACCCGGGGGCACCCTGCCGGCATCGGTGATCAGGTTCTCCACGCACTCCTCGAGGTCAAATGCTCTTTTAAAATCGCCGAATTGCTTGGCATACCATTCAAAGACCGATCCGGCATTGTTGGTGGGGCCGCCGGAAACATAATTGCCTTCGGTAAGCACGTAGTTAAACAGCCGCTGCATGTCATCCTGCAGCACTTCCTTGCCCGCCACCCTAACGGCACCGCTTTCCTCCAGCGTTACGGTTGCTTTCCCGTCCCCCCAGACGCCGGCGCCCAGCGTGGCCATGCAGCCATCGCTGGAGCCAATGATCAACTTTACCTTTTCGTGCAGGCCCAGTGAGGCCTGGAACTCCCTTTTCAACTTTGCCGAGGAATAAAACACCGGCACCACGTCGGCCAGTCTTTCTTTGCCGATGCCTGCATGTTTCAGCGCATCGTCTTCCCATTGCAGGGAATAAATATTCAGCATGCCCGTTGCGGAAGCCACGCTGTGGTCCACCACATATTCCCCGGTAAGCTGCTGCAGGATATAGGTTTTTATGGACAGGAACTTTTGCGATGCGGCAAAGCGGTCTTTTTCGTGGTTTTTCAGCCAGGTGATTTTATTGAGCGGCGACATGGCGTGTATGGGCGTGCCGGTTGCCTTGTATAAGGACTTTCCGAGAGCGGAGTTTTTCAGCTCATCGGCTTCCTTTTTTGCGCGGTTGTCCGACCATACAATTGCATTGCCTATGGGTACGCCGTTCCGGTCAATCGGCAACACGCTATGCATGGCAGAACTAAAGCAAATGCAGGCCACCTTGCGTTTTTTGGGATGGATGCTCTCATTCAGGAAATTCTTGAGAATATAAAGCATCGTGATGAAGATCTGTTCGGGGTCCTGCTCGCTATAGCCCGGCTTTGCATGGAAAGTGGGGTAGGAGCCTTTGGAGGAACCCAGCAGCTTTCCCTTCAGGTCAAACGCCGCAACCCGGATGGCGCCGGTTCCTATTTCAACGGTAATGATACAGTCCATTTTCAAAAAAATTTAATTAGCGGATGGGGTGTTTTTCTTCCGGAACGCACTGGGCGTATAGCCCGTCAGTTTTTTAAACGTAGTGGCAAAATGCTGTGATGAATAAAAGCCTACATCCATCGCTATGTCGGTCACCTGCACGTCGGGGCGCTTCAGTAATTTGATCGCTTCCGAAATGCGGATGTTGATGAGGTAGTTCAGGGGCGAAAAGCCTGTCAGGCGCTTTACCTTTTCGGAAAAGGCCGTCATGCCCAGGCCCACCAGGGCCGCCATTTCCTCCACCGTCCATTGGTGGGAAAGGTCTTCGCGCAGCGCCTGTTCCAACTTCAGGAAGGTTTGGGGGAAGTCCCTGCGGGAATCATTCTCCCGGGTTAACTGGCGGGCTATCAGGATGAACAGTTCGTCGATCAGCTGGTTGATGCGGGTGGCATAACCGATCTCCTGGTTGACCAGTTCGCTCTGCAGGTTTTTCAACAAGATGCCTGCCTCCTTCAGCTTCGACAGTACCGGGCAATTATTCAGTTGCAGGATCCTTCCGATGGTCCTGCTTTCGCTTTCGGTAAGACCGCTCCATTCGCCCATCACCACTTTGCCGTTTCGCTGCAGCTGTTGCAGCTCCAGGTGCATCCAGGAAACGGCGCCTATATCCAAAAAATCCTTTTCCCCGCCAAAGACCTGCCCGGGTAAAATAACGGCCAGGTCGCCCGGGTACAGGATATAGTGCTGTTCCTGGATCATCCAGTTGAACCGGCCTTCCATGATATAATAAAAGCGGATAAATTCCGATGCTTCTTTCTTTAAAGAATCGAATTGGATGATGCTGATCTTTCTGGAAGCAAATTCAATGATGTAGGGAAAAGCATAAAGCTCTTTACAGCCTTTTGTGACAGTGTACTGGTTCATGCAATCGTTAATTTCCGGGGTTCCCGGCTTTCCTGCAGCGATATTACTAAGAAAAGATTACCAGCTTGTACAAAATCCTTCGCCGCATTTTTTTGGAAGTTTTTCCTCTCAATGTTCAGATACTTTGTACTGCCGGCAAAAGGAAATGCACTTTTCCGAACCGGCGATTCACGAACAAAAAGCCTTGCACATATGAAGAAACTCTACCGGGCCCCTGCTGCCCTAAACCACCTGTTTTTATTATGTTCCCTGTTACTCTTCTCGGCTGCCGCTTTTTCCCAAACCATTTCCGGCACCGTTACCGATGGCGCAAAAAAGCCGATCGGCAGCGTATCGGTGCAGGTAAAAGGCACCTCCCTTGCTACGGTGACCAATGAGGCCGGGAAGTTCAGCATCAAGGCCTCGGAAAGCGATGTGCTGGTTTTCTCCAATGTGGGTTATGCCACCCAGGAGGTGGCGCTGAAGGGACGCCAGTCGGTAACCGTGGCCCTGGTAAACGAAACCAGGAACCTGGAAAACGTGGTGGTCACCGCTTTGGGCATGAAGCGGGAATCCAGGAAACTGGCCTATTCGGCGGAAACCGTAAAAATGAACGAGGTCCAGCAAAGCCGCACGACCAACTTTACCAGTGCGCTGGAAGGTAAAATCGCCGGCCTGGATATTTCGCCCCCTTCCGCCGGCGCGGGTGCGAGTAATAAGATCCGCCTGCGGGGACAGGTGGCCTTTGCAGGGGCCAACAATTCGCCCCTGATCGTGATCAACGGCCTTCCCATGGACCTGGGCGCCAGGGGTACCAATGCCGACGGCCCCAACCGCGACCTGGGCGATAACCTGCAGATGATCAACCCCGATGACATCGAAAGCATGACGGTACTGAAAGGGGCTACGGCCGCCGCTCTTTATGGTTCCCGGGCCGCGAACGGGGCGATTATCATCACCACCAAAAACGGCAGTAAAAATTCCGGCTTGGGCATTGATTTCACTTCCAGCTATGCGTCGGACGAGGTGCTGGACCTGACCGATTTCCAGTACGAATACGGGCAGGGGGTCAACGGGGTGCGGCCCGCCAACCAGGGCGCTGCCGTCAATTCCGGGCAATTTGGCTGGGGGGAACGCTACGACGGCAAGCCTACCGTGCAGTTTGACGGGGAATCCCGGCCCTACGAGCCCCACCGCAACCGCCTGAAGCAATTTTTCCGGACAGGAAGCTCCTTTACCAATACGATCGCCCTTTCCAGCGGTAATGCTAAGGGAAGCTTCCGGGCTTCGTATACCAACCAGGACGTGAAGGGAATCACGCCCAACAACGATTACCATAAGAAGATCTTTAACCTGGGTGTCAACCAAAACATAGGCGAAAAATTAACCGCCCAGGTTAATATCAATTACGCCAATGAAAAGAACGTCAACCCGCCGCAGGTGGGCGTCCAGGGCATTGGTGCGATGAACTTTATTATCCGGACGTCACCCACCGTACCCCTGAACGTCTTTGAACAAAAAGCGGTGAATGCCGCCGGCATCGAAACCCAAACGACCGGGTTTGCGCAAACCCTGATCAACCCTTATTGGGTGATGCCCCGGCAATTCTTTACCAACCGCAGGGACCGCCTGCTGGGTACGGCTACGTTGCGCTACCAGTTCTTTGACTGGCTGTACCTCCAGGGCCGGGTAAACATGGACAACCTGGTGGACTTTACCGAACAAAACAGCCCCACCGGCACCGGCAGCCCCGCCAACGGCGCTTATTATACGGACAAGAAAACCACCTATAACGGCACCTATACGGTAAGCGAAGGCAATCAGCGGCAAATGAATTACGACTTCCTGCTGGGCGGCAACCATAAGGTGGGGGATTTTTCGGTGGATGCCAGCTTCGGCGGGAACGTATTTACCGAACACGGCCGCACCTTCAGCCAGGATGCCACCGCCTTTGTGGTAAGGGACCTGTATACCATTGAAAACGGTACGGTCCGCAACCAGAGCTATGGCATCGGCAGAAGACAGATCAACTCTTTGTATGGCGTTGCGGAACTGGGTTATAAGAACCTCGCCTTTATCAACCTGAGTGGCCGCAACGACTGGTTTTCCGTTTTAAACCCCAAAAGCAACAGTTATTTCTATCCTTCCGTAGGCGGCAGCTTTGTGTTTACCGAATTGCTCAAAGACCGGTCGTGGCTGAATTTCGGAAAGCTGCGGTTTTCCTATGCCGACGTGGGCAGTGAAAACGGGATCGGCATCTTCAGCGGCATGCTGACGTACGGCTTTTTGCAGCAGCCTTTCAACGGCTATACCCTGGCCACCATCAACAACACCAATAACCCCAATCCCAATATCCGGCCCTTTGGCGTACGGGAAAAGGAAGTAGGGATCCAGTTAAAAATGTTTAACGGCAAGGTGAACCTTGACGTGGCGGCTTATGATAAACAGACCAGGGACCAGATCGTCACCATCACCAATTCCATTGCCTCGGGCTATAACGGCACGACCATTAACTTCGGCTCCCTGCAAAACCGCGGCCTGGAATTCCTGCTGGACCTGACGCCCGTTAAAACGACTCACTTTAGTTGGAACAGCGCCTTCAATACCGCCTATAATACCACCAAGGTGCTGGCCCTGACCCCGGGCACCACCCGCACCACCGTTGCCGACTGGTCGGGCGGCAATGAGTTTATCGGCTCGCTGGTGTACGAGGTAGGCAAGCCCTTGAACCAGATCTCTTCGAGGACCTATTTACGGGATGACCAGGGCAACATCCTGGTAGGCGCGGATGGCCGCCTGCGGGCCACCACCACCAATGTGCTGCACGGAAGCGCCCTGCCCAAATACACCGGCGGGTGGAATAATACCTTCCGTTATAAAACAATAAGCCTTCATGTGCAGGTCGACTACAAGGCGGGCGGCAAGCTGCTGTCTTCCACTGCCCTGAACGCTTTACGGCAGGGCCATTCCAGGGCCTCCCTGGTCGGCCGCCGCGAAGGGGAGAGCGGCGTCGTATTCCCGGGCGTCTACCAAAGCGGGCCGGAAGCCGGCAAACCCAATACCACCGCGGTTTTTGGCCAGGCATTCTATGCCGACTACCGCAACCTGCAAATAGCGGATCCTTTTATTTTCAAATCCGACTTTATCAAGCTGCGGAATATAACCCTGACGCACGACTTCTCGAACCTCGTAGGCACCAAATACATTAAGGGGCTGGTGCTGTCCGCTTACTGCCGCAATGTGCTGATCCTTAAAAAGCACACGCCGGATATTGACCCGGAAGCGGTACAATCGAGCGGCGATTTCCGGGTGGGCTACGAAGCGGCTTCTCTGCCTACCACCCGTACGTACGGCCTTAACCTCAATGTAAAACTTTAAACTGTGGTTTATGAAACGCATGAATCGTCTTACCCTGCTCTCCTTTGTCCTGCTGTCGCTGGCAGGTTGTGACAAGGATTTTGAACAAATAAACACCAACCCCGCCGCCGTCATCAACGTGGACCCCGGCTACTTATTTTCGAATGCGCAACGGCTGACCGAACCCGGAAGCTGGGAGGGGGAATCCACCATTGCCCAGCAATTTGTCAATGCCTATAACCTGGGCACCACCGCCGGCTTCCAGTTTAACTTAAATGCCGATATCCATAACCGCAACCGGTTTAACAACACCTATTCAGGGCCCATCAAACACCTCGAGCACATCATCAGCCTGGTAAAGGACGACGCGTCCCGGAGCAACCTGTACCAGCAGGCCCGGATCTGGAGGGCCTGCAACTACATGACCCTCGTGGACGCTTATGGCGATGTGCCGTATTCGGAAGCCGGCAAAGCTTACCTGGCGGGCGTCTACTACCCGAAATACGATAAGGACGAAGAGATTTATGCCGACCTGTACAAAGAGCTCAAAGAAGCCACCGCCGCCCTGGACGCGGCAAAGGACGGGAACAAGTTCGACCTGTTTTACAACGGGAACGTGGACGCGTGGAAAAGGCTGGGCTATTCGCTGTTGCTGCGATTGGGAATGCGGTATTCCAAGTCCGACCCGAACAAGGCGCGCTCCATCGCCCAGGAAGCATTCAGGGGAGGCGTCATGCAATCCAACAGCGATGATGCGGTGGTGAAGTACCTGACCCCGGCCAACCAGCCGGTAGCAGGTTTTGAGAACCCGCTGAATACGCCCATCCGCAACAACAACCCGTATTACTACTACCTGACCGAGCCCCTGGTGAACCTGTTGAAATCCACCTCCGATCCCCGGTTAAAATACATTTCCGCCAAATACGGGGACCAGACGATCGCTCCGTCCAATGCCAGCCCGGATACCACAACGGCCAACCAATACGGTTTTCCCATCGGGTACAGCGATGCCACCCTGTCTTCGTATCCGGGATACCGGCCGCCGGTGGGTAAGGGGCAAAACTATTCCCAGGTCAATTTCAACGTGGTGGGCAATGCAACGGCGCCGGTATTTTACATTACCCATGCGCAAACCCAGTTGCTGTTGGCAGAAGCCGCTTTCAGGGGCTGGCTTACGGGGCTGGCAGGCGCCAGAACCGCACAGGAATATTACGAAGCGGGGGTGCGTGCTTCCATGGACCAATATGCCTTGTACCCGAATGTGCAAAGTCCCGCCATCCCTTCCGGCCTGCAAAACGGCTATCTTGCCCATCCTGCCGTCGCGTATAACCAGGCGGATGCCCTCCGGCAGATCAATACCCAGTACTGGATTGCCTCCCTGGGCAATGGGCTGGAGGCCTGGGCCAATTTCCGCAGAAGCGGGTTCCCGGCCCTTGCTCCCAACAATTTCAACAGCAACCTGCAGGGCGGATTTGTCCGGCGCATGGCCTACCCGGTATCGGAATCGGCGGTGAATACGGAGCACTATAAAACGGCCGTAGCCAGCATGGGAGGAAAGGACGACCTGGTGACCCGGGTGTTCTGGGATACGCCCTGATTCTTTGCGGGCCCGTTGTGGCCGTACCGAAATTTGGAATAAATTGCTGTAGGAATAAATCATCATTTTTCACCTCACCAAACATAAAGACCTCCTGTTTTTACATGGGGTCTTTTCTGATGCCTTTATGGAAAAAACGATTGCCCCTGCCCGCTGGTACCGCCTGGTGCCGGTTGTTTTCATCACCTATAGCCTGGCCTACCTGGACCGGGCCAATTTCGGATTTGCCGCTGCAGGCAAAATGGGGGAGGACCTGAACATCACCCCGGCCCTGGCTTCTTTACTGGCGTCCCTGTTTTTCCTGGGCTATTTCTTTTTCCAGATCCCCGGGGCGTACTATGCCTCCCGGAGCAGTGCCCGAACGCTGATCTTCTGGTCCCTGATCCTGTGGGGGTTATGCGCCACGGCTACCGGCCTTATCAGCAATGTAACGGTATTGCTGTTCATCCGCTTCCTGCTCGGCGTGGTGGAAAGCGCCGTATTTCCGGCCATGCTTATCTTATTGAGCCGGTGGTTTACGAAATCGGAACGTTCCCGGGCGAATACGTTCCTGATCCTGGGCAACCCCGCCACCATGCTCTGGATGTCCATCGTATCGGGGTATTTGATCGATGCGGTGGGCTGGAGGGGCATGTTCATCTGGGAAGGGATCCCTGCCGTGATCTGGGCAGCCTTCTGGTGGCGGCTGGTGGAGGACCGGCCGGGACAGGCAAAATGGCTGAAGCCGCACGAGCAGCAGGGCCTGGAAACGCAATTGCAGCTCGAGCAGAAAGGTATCCGGCCCGTTAAAAACTATGCCGCCGCATTCCGGACCAAAGCGGTTCTTTTACTGTGCCTGCAGTATGGGCTCTGGAGCATCGGCGTATACGGCTTTGTCATGTGGCTTCCTTCCATTATAAAGGCAGCGCCGGATATGAATATCGTAACCACGGGCTGGCTGGCTTCCGTCCCCTATGTTTTTGCCATAGCGGGTATGATCATCGCCTCTTATTTCTCCGATAAGCTCTTAAACAGGAAAGCGTTTGTGTGGCCCCTGCTTTTGATTGCCGCCCTTGCTTTCTATGGTTCCTACCTGGTGGGAACCGGTAATTTCTGGTTATCGTTTGTGTTGCTCGTTATTGCAGGCACCACCATGTACGCGCCTTACGGGCCCTTCTTTGCTATCATCCCGGAACTATTGCCCGCGAACGTGGTGGGGGGCGCCCTGGCCCTGATCAACAGCTTCGGCGCCCTGGGGTCCTTTTCCGGCTCCTATGTGGTCGGTTATCTCAATGGAACCACCGGCGGGTTCGGCGCCTCCTATTTATTCATGGCCGGCTCCGTTTTGTTATCGGCTTTTATTACCATGATCGCGGTAAAGGAAAAAAACCGGAGCAAACGCCCGAAAGCACCGGAACGGGCCGGGGTCGCTGCTGCGGAAAAACATGCATAGCTTTTTAAACTCTATAAAACACGCATATGAAACTGTATAAAACGAAAAAGGGAATCGTCGTGGAAAAACTGGACCATTATTACCTGATCCAGGACAAGAGCTGGGATGCTTATGTAAATGACGACCAGCTGCATGCCAAGCTGGAAAAGGCTATTGGGGAGTTGGAGGCGGACCCGGAAGCAAAAAAATTAACGCAAACCGAGATACAGGCGCCCCTGCAAAGCCAGGAAATATGGGCCTGCGGCGTTACGTATTACCGGAGCAAAGTGGGCCGGCAGGAAGAATCCAAAAACACCGGCGGCAGCGAGTTTTATGCCCGCGTATATGAAGCCGAGCGCCCCGAGATCTTTTTCAAATCCACCCCTCACCGTGCCGTAGGACCCGGCGGAAAAGTAAACATCCGGAAAGATTCCACCTGGGATGTGCCGGAGCCGGAATTGACCCTTGCGGTAACTTCTTCGGGAAAGATCATCGGCTACACGGTAGGCAATGACATGAGTTCCCGAAGCATTGAAGGCGAAAACCCGCTCTACCTTCCCCAGGCGAAAACCTATGACGGCAGTGCGGCCATCGGTCCCTGCATTTACGTAACCGAGGAGCCCCTTCCTTCCGACACCCAAATCCAGATGCAGATACTCCGGCAGGGCCACCTCGTGTTCGAGGGCGCGATCGCCATCAACCAGATCAAGCGCCGGTTCGAGGAACTGGTATCCTACCTTTACCGGGAAACCTCGTTTCCGCACGGCTGCCTGGTGATGACCGGCACGGGCATCGTTCCTTCTTCTGATTTCACGTTGCAACAGGAAGATGAGATCCGCATTACCATCCAAAATATAGGCACGCTGGTTAATACCGTTAAATAATATGGAACTGACTGGAAAAAATATCATCGGCAGCACGCTTTCCAACGAAAGCCATGCCCCGTTCTTTGGAGAAGACCCGGCCACCGGCAACCGGATCGAACCCGCCTTCTATGAAGCCTCGGAAAGGGAAATCAACGAAGCTATTCAAAAGGCCGACGAGGCCTTCCCGCTCTACCGGAACAAAACCGGCAAGGAAAGGGCCGCGTTCCTGGAGGCCATAGCGGAGGAACTCCTGGCATTGGACCACCAGCTCATCCTCCGGGCGATGGAAGAAAGCGGCTTGCCCGAAGCCCGGTTAACCGGGGAGCGGGGAAGAACGGCAGGACAGTTGCGGCTTTTTGCCCAATTGCTCCGGGAAGGCTCCTGGGTAGATGCCCGGATCGACCGGGCCGACCCGGAGCGCAGGCCCCTTCCCAAACCGGATATCCGCAGCATGCAGAAAGCCCTGGGCCCTGTGGGGGTATTCGGCGCCTCCAATTTTCCGCTGGCTTTTTCCGTGGCCGGCGGCGATACGGTGGCGGCCCTGGCTGCCGGCTGCCCGGTGGTCTTTAAAGCCCATCCCGCCCACCCGGGAACCTGCGAGCTGGCAGGCCGGGCCATCCAAAGCGCCGCTATCCGGACCCATATGCCGGAAGGGACCTTTTCGATGGTCCAGGGAAAAAGTACGGCTGTCGGACTGGCGATCGTACGGCACCCCCTCATTAAAGCGATTGGCTTTACCGGTTCGTTCGCGGGGGGGCGGGCCCTGTTGGACGAAGCGAATAAACGACCCGAACCGATTCCCGTTTACGCGGAGATGGGGAGCTCCAACCCTGTGTTTATCCTCCCCCGCATCTTAAAGGAAAAAGGAGAAAAGATCGCCCGGGACCTCTCGGCTTCCGTAACCCTGGGCGTCGGGCAATTCTGTACCAATCCCGGCCTGGTCTTTACCGAGCAATCCGGGCAGGAACAGGCATTCCGGGAACGTTTGTCCCGGCACGTAACCGAGCTTTCCGCCGGCGTCATGCTCTCCTCCGGCATCCGGAACAATTACCACAGGGGGCTGGAAAAGGTCAGCGCTCTAGAAGGGGTGACGGTGCTGGCGAAAGGCAAACAGGAAGGAGCAGGATACAGGGGAACCCCCAGCCTGCTTCATGCCACCGCCGCCGCCTTCCTGCAACAACACGAACTGGAAGAAGAGGTATTCGGACCTTCCACCCTTGTGCTTACAGCCGGCAATAAGGATGAATTACTGCAGGCGGCCAGGCGGTTGCGGGGACATCTGACCGCTACGATCCATGGTACGGAAGAAGACCTGGCGGAGTACGCTCAACTGGTGTCCATCCTGGAACAAAAGGTGGGCAGGGTATTGATCAACGGGTATCCCACCGGCGTGGAGGTTTGTGCCGCCATGGTGCATGGGGGGCCTTACCCGGCCACCACCGACGGCCGGTCCTCCTCGGTAGGCACCCTGGCCATCCACCGCTTTACCCGCCCGGTCTGCTACCAGGATTTCCCGCAAAGCCTGTTGCCGGAAGAATTGAAGGAGGAGAATCCTTTAGGCATCTGGCGGCTGGTAAACGGGGAACGAAAAAACAACTAATTTTCTACTATACAGTTGCACTCATTATGGATGAAAAGAAATTAAGAAGCTATGACTGGTTTGGCAAGTCCGATAAAATGGGTTTCGTGCACCGGTCGTGGCTGCGCAACCAGGGGTACCCGGACGATTATTTCAGGGGCAGGCCCGTCATCGGCATCTGCAATACCTGGTCGGAACTGACCCCCTGCAACGGGCACCTGCGCGACTTTGCGGAGATTGTAAAAAGAGGGGTGGTGGAAGCCGGCGGGTTTCCTTTGGAATTCCCGGTAACCTCCCTCGGGGAAACGATCATGCGGCCCACCACCATGCTTTTCCGGAACCTCGCCAGCATGGACGTGGAAGAGTCTATCCGCGCCAACCCGCTGGATGGGGTGGTGCTGCTTACGGGTTGTGATAAAACTACGCCGGCTACGGTGATGGGGGCCTGCAGCGTGGACCTGCCCACCATCGTGGTTCCCGGCGGGCCCATGCTGAACGGGCGGTTCCGGGGCGAATGCGTGGGCTCCGGCTCGTTCAACTGGGCGATCAAGGAGAAACAAAAAGTAGGGAATTATTCCGAGGCCGATATACTGGAAATGGAGATCGGGGTGGCCCGGAGCCAGGGCCACTGCATGACCATGGGCACTGCCTCTACGATGGCCTGCATGGTGGAAGCCCTGGGCTTAACCTTGCCGGGAGCGGCCGCTATCCCTGCCGTTGATTCCCGTAAAAAAGTACTGGCGCAGCTCACCGGCAGAAGGATCGTGGAAATGGTGAAGGAAGACCTGACCATTTCCAGGATCCTGACGCGCCGGGCGTTTGAAAATGCGATCGTCGTCAATGCGGCGGTGGGCGGTTCCACCAACTTTATCATTCACCTGCTGGCCATCGCCGGCAGGATGGGCGTGGAGCTGAACCTGGAGGATTTTGACAAAATAGGCAGCAAGGTCCCCTTGCTGGTGAACCTCAAGCCGGCGGGCAAATATTTGATGGAAGACTTTTATTACGCCGGCGGATTGCCGGTGGTGCTGAAGGAATTAAAAAATTACCTGCACAACGATGCCCTTACCGTGAATGGAAAAAAGATCGGTGAGAACAATGCCGTCAACACCTGCTATAACCTCGATGTGATCACCTCCGTGGACAAACCGTTTCAACAAGAGGCCGGCATTGCGGTGCTGAAGGGAAACCTCTGTGAAGACGGCGCCATCATAAAGCCTTCGGCGGCTTCGGCAAAGCTGATGAAGCACCGGGGGCCGGCGGTGGTTTTCGAAAGCATGGAAGACTATCACCAGCGAATAGATGATCCGGACCTGGATATAGATGAAAACTCGGTCATTGTATTGAAGGGCGTGGGGCCAAAGGGATACCCGGGCATGCCGGAGGTGGGCAATGTGGACCTGCCGGAAAAACTGCTGAAGAAAGGCGTCCAGGATATGGTGCGTATCTCGGACGGCAGGATGAGCGGAACGGCCGCCGGGACGGTGGTGCTGCATGTATCGCCCGAATCGTCCGTTGGCGGCACCCTGGCACTGGTGCAGGATGGCGATATGATTGAGCTGGACGTGGAAGGCAGGAGGCTGCACCTGGATATCAGCGCGGAAGAACTAGCCCGGCGCAAGGCGGTCTGGGTGGCTCCCGAGCCGCTGGCAAGCAGGGGGTATGTAAAATTGTATATTGACCATGTTCAGCAGGCCCACCTGGGTGCGGATATGGATATTTTGCGCGGTTGCTCCGGGTCGGAGGTGGCGCGGGACCTGCATTGACGGGCAGGCGACCTGCACTTTATTCGCTCTTTAGGAAGCCGGCGTCCTAAACGCTTCAGCGCCCCCTGTGGAAACGGGGGGCTTTTTTTACGGGCGTTGGCTGGTCTTTCCAGATACCCGCACAGGAAAACCATTGTTCCATAGATTTTAACCAATGTGCCCTTCCCGGTTTCCCCTTCCGAATACTTTTACGCTTGTCCGAACTTTTTATCCGCCAAACTAAATCAGAAAAATGATGAAACAGCTATTGCCTGCCCTTGCCGCTGCCTGCCTGTGGGGACAGCTCGCGCAGGCCCAAAACGCCGCAACAGCAGATGCCGCCCCTGAAGGGCAGCCGGCATCCACCAATATCCCGGGAATACAGTACCCCCGCCTATTGCCCGGCAACCGGGTAATGTTCCGTGTAAAAGCCCCGGACGCACAGAAAGTGCAAATCGACCTGATGAAAAAATACGACATGGTGCGGGACACCGGCGGGTATTGGGTGACGACCACCGACCCCGTGGTGGAAGGCTTTCATTATTATTCCCTGCTGATCGACGGCGTTGCCGTGGTGGACCCCGCCGGCAAAACCTATTACGGCATGGGCAGGATGGCCAGCGGGATCGATATCCCGGACAAGGACGGCGATTTTTATTCCATCAAAAATGTTCCCCACGGCCAGGTACGGATGGTGAATTATTATTCGGATATCACCAAAGCGTGGAGAAGGGCTTTTATCTATACGCCTCCCGGCTACGATGAGAACCTGAAGAAAAAATACCCGGTGCTGTACCTGCAACACGGTTCGGGGGAAGATGAAACCGGCTGGTACAACCAGGGAAAGATGGACCTGATCCTGGATAACCTCATCGCCGAAGGAAAAGCGGCGCCCATGCTGGTGGTGATGGACCGGGGATATGCCACCGACCCCACGCGGGCGGCAACGGCCGGCGCCGGCGCGGCTCCCCGAAGCTTGGCCGGGAATGTGTTCCCCGAAGTGCTGGTCAAAGAAATCATTCCCATGGTGGACAAGAACTTCCGGACCCTCGCCGACCGGCAACATCGCGCCATGGCAGGCCTTTCCATGGGCGGCTTCCAGACCTTCCAGACGACCATGACCAACCTGGATAAATTCGCCTACATCGGCGGGTTCAGCGGCGCGGCTTTCTTGCAGCCGGGAAGCGACATCACACAGCTCTACAACGGCGCCTGGGCGGCCCCCGACGCCTTTAACAAAAAAGTGAAACTGGTTTACCTCAGTATCGGCACCACCGAGCCCGAACGCATGTATAGCGGCGTGAAAAACTTCCACGAAGCTTTGGAAAAAGCCGGGATCCGGCATGTGTATTATGAATCCCCGGGCACGGCACACGAGTGGCAAACCTGGCGCAGGTCGCTGCGGCAATTTGCCGGCCTGATTTTCCATGACTAAATCCTCAAAGAATGAAAGCAGTACGTATTTTCTCCCTGTTGTTGTTTTTATTGCCTTTGGCGGGGGGCGCACAGGAGATCCTGAACCTTTACCCGGGCAGCATCCCCAATTCCAAGGTGACCACAGCCAGGGAGGAGGGGAGCCTGCCCCCTTCGGGGATGTACACCCGTGTCACCACCCCCACACTGGAGGTGTACCTGCCCCCAAAGGAAAAGTCCTCGGGGGCGGCGGTCATCATCTGCCCGGGCGGCGGCTATAAGGTGATCGTTTACCAGGGCGAAGGCATTGCTACGGCAAAAGAATTCGCCCGCAACGGCGTGGCCGCTTTCGTGCTGAAATACCGCCTTCCCGATGATGCAACGATGGTGGATAAAGCGATCGGCCCCCTGCAGGACGTACAGCAGGCCATCAAGCTGGTACGGGAAAATGCGGCCCGGTGGGGCGTGCAGGCGGATAAAATAGGCATCATGGGCTTTTCTGCCGGCGGCCACCTGGCGGCAACCGCTGCCACCCGGTTCGAAAAAGCCCTGGTGGACAACAGCCGCAACACCCCGCTGCGGCCCGACTTCCAGATCCTGGTATACCCCGTCATCAGCATGCAGGACAGCCTGACGCATGCCGATTCCCGCCGCAACCTGCTGGGCCGCCAACCGTCCCGGGAAACGGTGGACCTGTTCTCCAACGAATTGCAGGTGACCGCCCGCACGCCGCCCGCTTACCTCACCCATGCGGCCGATGACAAACTGGTGGATGTTGATAACGCCATTGCTTATTTTGAAAAGCTGCGGCACCAGGGTGTTGACGTGGAAATGCATGTTTACCCCAAGGGCGGCCATGGCTTTGTTTTCCGGCACCCGGGCTGGATGGAGCCTTTATTCCTATGGATGAAGCAAAATAAATGGCTGAATAACTGATGTAAAAAAGGGCCAACAATAAATTGAAAATAATGTACCATAAGTCGGGTTTAAAGCTTTTTTGTTTCCAGTTGGGCATCCTGTTTTCCCTGTCCGGCTTTGGCCAGGAACTGCCCTTTCAAAACCCTCAACTGAGCTCCGGGGAACGGGCCAAAGACCTGGTCTCCCGGTTGACCCTGGCGGAAAAAGCATCGCTGATGTTCGACCAGTCCCCTGCCATACCGCGCCTGGGCATCAAAAAGTTCAACTGGTGGAGCGAAGCCTTGCATGGATTGGCGAATAATGAAAACGTAACCGTCTTCCCCGAGCCTATAGGGATGGCCGCTTCGTTTGACGATGAACTGGTGTATAAGATCTTTAACGCCACTTCCGACGAAGTCCGCGCCCGGTATCATGAGGCCATCCGGAGCGGGAAAGAGAACCGGCGCTTTCTCAGCCTTTCTGTCTGGACGCCTAACGTAAACATCTTCAGGGATCCGCGCTGGGGCCGTGGCCAGGAAACCTATGGCGAGGACCCGTACCTGACCTCCCGCATGGGGGTGTCGGTGGTGAACGGATTGCAGGGCCCGAAAGATGCCCGGTACAAAAAGCTTTTGGCCTGCGCCAAACATTACGCGGTTCATTCGGGGCCGGAATGGAGCAGGCATACCCTTAATCTCAATAATGTGCGCAACCGCGACCTGTGGGAAACGTACCTGCCGGCATTTAAGGCACTGGTAAAAGAGGCGGACGTGCGCCAGGTGATGTGTGCTTACCAGCGGCTGGACGACGAACCCTGTTGCGGCAACAACCGCCTGCTGCAAACCATCCTCCGCGATGAATGGGGATTCAAGCATATCGTTGTTTCCGACTGCGGCGCCATCACTGATTTTTATACCAGCCATAAAACCTCCTCCGACGCCGTCCATGCGGCGGCAAAAGGGGTGCAGGCGGGCACCGATGTGGAATGTGTCTGGGAAGGCTATGCCTACAAGGATATACCGGAAGCCATTTCCAGGGGTTTGATCACCGAAACGGAGGTGGATAAGCATTTGATGCGTGTATTAATGGGAAGGTTTGACCTGGGCGATATGGATGACGACAAGATTGTTCCCTTTGCTCATATCCCTGTGTCGGTAATCAATAACGACGAGCACAGAAAGCTCGCTTTGGATATGGCGCTCCGGTCCATGACACTGCTGCAAAATAAGGCGAACGTGCTGCCGTTAAGCCCCTCAGGGAAGAAAATAGCCGTGATCGGCCCCAATGCCGATAATGAGCCCATGCTGTGGGGCAACTATAATGGCAAGCCCGTCCGGACGATCAGCATCCTGGAGGGGATCACCTCCAAACTGCCGGGCAACCGGGTGTTGTATGATAAGGCCTGCGACCTGGTAGAGAATAAAATCACGCAAAGCTATTTTCCCCGGGCTTCGTTTAACGGGAAAAAGGGGTTTCAAGCCACTTACTGGAATAACCGGGACAGCAAAGGGGAAAGCGTCCTTACCGAACAAATAGCCAACCCGATCAAACTCACCACCGCCGGCCAGCATGAATTTGCCTCCGGTGTTCCGCTGGAAAACTTTTCGGCCGTTTACGAAACGGAGTTTACCGCAAACGAAACAGAAGAAATCGTTTTTAAGTGCGGGGCCACCGGTTCCTTCCAGTTGCTGGTAAACGGAACAGTGGTCCGGAGTTTCAATAACTGGCGCACGCTGCCTACCCGGATCCCGTACCCGGTGGAAAGCGGTAAAAAATATAAGATCGAAATAAGGTTTGCCCAGTTGAATAACTGGCAGGCCAATATCGAGTTTGATTTCGGCAAAGAGGTGGATATCGATTTCAGCGGGCTGGTGGATAAGCTCAAAGGGGTGGACGTGGTGGTATTTGCGGGCGGTCTTTCCACCTTGCTGGAAGGGGAGGAAATGCCGGTGACGTTCCCCGGCTTTAAAGACGGCGACCGTACGGATATCCAGCTTCCCGAAGTGCAGCGGAATTGCCTGAAAGCATTAAAAGCTGCCGGGAAAAAGGTGGTTTTCGTGAACTGCTCGGGTTCCGCCATTGGCCTGGTGCCGGAAACGGAAAGCTGCGATGCGATCCTGCAGGCCTGGTACGGGGGCGAATCCGGCGGACAGGCCGTTGCGGAAGTGTTGTTTGGCGATTATAATCCTTCCGGCAAGCTGCCCATTACCTTTTACAAAGACACCACACAGCTGGCCGGCTTTGAAGACTATTCCATGAAGGGAAGAACCTACCGCTACCTCGAATCCGCCCCGCTTTTCCCGTTTGGATATGGATTGAGCTATACCGGTTTCCGCATCGGCGCAGCCCACATCAATAAAAGCAGTATCAAAAAAGAGGAAGAGGCCGTGCTGACCGTTCCCGTTGCCAATACGGGGAAACGCGATGGAACCGAAATCGTGCAGGTGTATATCAAAAAAGTGGGCGATGCAAACGGCCCGGTAAGAACCTTAAGAGCTTTTCAACGAATCCAGGTTGCTGCCGGCAAAAGTGCCCGCGCTGAAATTCAGCTGCCTTATTCCTCTTTTGAATTCTATGATGAACAGTCGTTGAAAATGACCGTAACCCCGGGCGAATATGAACTTTGGTATGGCAACAGTTCGGCCACTAAAGATTTAAAGATGATCCGGGTTACCCTCCAGGCCGGCACAGGCCGATAGCATTTGTTCCATAAATTTCAACAAATGAACCCCTCCCTTGCGGGTGCCTGCAATAGCTTTACGGGCACCCGGCAGGGCCGTAGAAAGACTGCAGTCCTTCCGCCAAAAATAGATGACCGCCAAAAACGAAAAGAACAGTCAATTTAATTGAGCAATGAAAAGAATACTTCTGACCATCGCAACCGCCCTCTGTGCCCAGGTACACCTGCAGGCGCAGAACCCGGTTATCCAGCACATTTTCACGGCCGATCCTTCCCCGATCGTTTACCAGGATACGGTGTTTCTGTACACGGGGCATGACACCGCTTCGGTAACCGCCACCAATTATAAAATGCCCGACTGGCACGTGTTTTCCTCTACCGATATGGTGAACTGGAAAGACCACGGCGCCCTGCTTTCGCCCAACACCTTTGCCTGGGCCACGGGCGATGCTTATGCCGCGCAATGCATTTACCGCAACGGGAAGTTTTACTGGTTCGTTTCCACCTTTCATAAAAAAGACAGCGTCAGCGGCGGCGGGGCCGCCATCGGCGTGGCGGTTTCGGACCGGCCGACCGGCCCTTTTACAGATGCTATAGGAAAAGCGCTGGTCACCAATGAAATGACCACCGATATGAAGCATGGCTGGGACGATATCGACCCCACCGTGTTTGTGGATGATGACGGGCAGGCTTATTTATTCTGGGGCAACGGCAGTTGCAAATGGGTGAAGCTGAAAGAAAACATGATCGAGCTGGATGGCCCCATCACCGCTTTCAAACCCCTGAATTATATTGAAGGCCCCTGGGTATACAAACGGAAGGGGTTGTATTACCTGGTTTATGCCAGCAAAGGCGACAAGGCGGAAAGGATCGAGTATTGTACCGCAACGAACCCGGCAGGCCCCTGGACGTACCGGGGTATTCTCCAGGACAACGTACCCAACAGCTTTACCACGCACCCGGGTATTGTGGATTATAAAGGGAAGTCCTATTTCTTTTACCACAACGGGGCCTTGGCTTCCGGCGGCAGTTACCGGCGCTCCATCTGCGTCGATTACCTATACTACAACCCCGATGGCACCATCAAAAAAATAGTGCAAACCACTACTGGCGTTTCCCCGGTCAAATAGCGCAACAAAACACGTATTCAGAATTTAGATTATCAACCACATCCTCATGACGTATACATTTAAAAGCCTGACGAAAACTTCCATTTTAGGCGCCTTACTTTTTTTCGCCGCATCCGCAAGGGCGCAGGACGGCACCATCTACCCGCTCCAAGCCCCTGCCGAGCCGAATGCCATTCTACTCGGCACCGGCGGTGTCGCTAACCAGCCGGCCAAGGAGACCTGGTTTCGCCAGTGGGGTGACCCTATGGCGCGGAACATCTCCACGGCCACCCTCACCCCCTTTCTCCCGAAACCGGGCAAGGCCAATGGCACGGCGGTGATCGTGGCGCCGGGCGGCGGATTCCGGTGGCTTTCGCTGGGCAACGAGGGCTGGGACGTCGCAAAGGCACTGGCCGAGAAGGGAATTGCCGCCTTTGTGCTCAAGTACCGGCTGCACCCGACCCCGGAATCGCTCGACGACTTTAAGGCCTGGATGAATAACCCCCGCCCGGCACCGGCCGCCTCTTCCGACAATTCGAAAACGGCAACGACGCCCGGTGCTTCACAGATGGACCTGTCGAACCAGTTAGAGGATGCCGAGGCCGCCTACGCTATGATCCGCAAGCGCGCCAAAGAGTGGGGGGTGGATACAGGCAGAATAGGCATGATCGGCTTCTCGGCCGGCGCCGGTTTGACCATGCATGCAACCCTCCACTCAAAGACCATGAAACTGGCCTTCATCGGCCCGGTTTATGGCGGAATGGGCCCGGTGGAGGTGCCGAAGAATGCTCCTCCCATGTTCAGTGTAATTGCCACCGACGATTTTCTTTTCCGCGGTCAGTTCGGTGTCATTGATTCCTGGTACAAAGCGGGCATACCTGTCGAGTTTCACCTCTATCAGAACGGCGGCCACGGTTTTGGCCTTGGAAATCCCGACCGGACGAGTAACCGCTGGTTCGATGCTTTTATGTACTGGCTGGAGGTGAACCGCTTTCTCAAGGCCCGGTCCGGAAAGTGATCCTACCGTTGATCCCGCACCAGAGTAATAAAACAAGAAACCCCGCTAAAAGCGGGGTTATTTTCTTGCGGACCGGACGGGACTCGAACCCGTCTCGCCCTAGGCGAGATGACAGGGCGGCATTCTAACCGACTGAACTACCGGTCTGAACAAGACAGCTATAAAACAAAAAAGCCCCAGATTACTCTAGGGCTTCTTGCGGACCGGACGGGACTCGAACCCGCGACCTCCGCCGTGACAGGGCGGCATTCTAACCGACTGAACTACCGATCCGGAGGGGGTGCAAATATAAAGCGTTCCTTCAAACTTTTATCAAAAACTTTGCACGGCCGAAAAAAAAGTTTCGGGGAAATAATGGAAGTTTACGTCCGCATGAACCCGTTGCACCCCTTCCGCAAAACAAGGATCGCTCCCACACCCAGTGGCTACCTGCACCCGGGCAATGCCCTCTCGTTCCTGACCACCGCCCAACTGGCCCAAAAAACAGGCGCCCGGGTGCTGCTGCGCATCGACGACATGGACGCCCAGCGGGCCCGCCCCGAATACGTGCAGGATATCTTTGACACGCTCCGGTTCCTCCAGATCGGCTGGGACGAAGGCCCGCGCAACCCCGAAGAATGCACCGCCCGCTTTGCCCAACGGCACCGCCTGGCGCTCTACCACGACGCCCTCCAGCAGCTGCGCGCCGGCGGACACGTCTTTGCCTGTACCTGCTCCCGCTCCGAGATCCTGCGCGCCCGCCCCGACGGCTCCTATCCCGGCACCTGCCGCCATAAGGGCATCCCGCTGGATACCCCGGGTGCCAGCTGGCGCCTGCACACGGCGCCGGAACAAACGCTGCGGGTAAAGCACCCCGATGGCTCGGTGACCACCGACCGCCTGCCCGATAGCATGCACGCCTTCGTGGTGCGGAAAAAAGACGGCATGCCCGCCTACCAGCTGACCTCGGTAGTGGACGACCTGCATTTCGACGTGGACCTCATTGTCCGCGGCGCCGACCTGTGGCCGTCCACGCTGGCCCAGCTCACCCTGGCCTCCCTGCTGGGGCAAACCCGCTTCCTGGAGGCTTCGTTCTACCACCACCCCCTGCTGACCGATGCCGACGGGAATAAATTGTCCAAGTCCGCCGGTGCCCAGTCGATCCGGCACCTGCGGGAAAACGGCCGGCAGTTCTCCGACCTGCAGGCATTTCTTACGCAAAGCCAGGCGGGAGAAAATCCCGTAATAACGAAAATGACCCCCTAAATAACAAAATACCACCCTAAGCACCCCGTTTTCCCGGGTTAATTTGCCGGCAGGTAAGCTGCGAAAAGCTTCCCGCAATTATCCTCTTACAAAATGAAAATTCGTTGTTTAAGCGCTGTTGCAGCGGTGGCCGTTTTTTTGGCCGCCTGCTCCGGCCAGAAGAAAATGAGCCGGACGGCCATGGGAACCTCCAAAGCAGCAACGCTGGAGATCATTAACCGGGTAAACGGGTACTGGCAGGGCACACAGCCGCCCGCCGAAAGGGCCTTCTGGGACGTGGCCGCCTACCATACCGGCAACATGGAAACTTACTTCCTCACCAAAAACGAAAACTTTCGAAAGTATTCCGAGCGCTGGGCCGAACACAACCAGTGGAAGGGCGCCAAGTCGGACAATAAGGCCGAATGGAAACACACCTATGGCGAAAAGGACGACTACGTGCTGTTCGGCGACTGGCAGATCTGCTTCCAGACCTACGTGGACCTGTACCGCCTGGACAAGGACCCCAAAAAGATCGCCCGGGCCCGCGAGGTGATGGAATACGAAATGAGCACGCCCCGCAAGGATTACTGGTGGTGGGCCGACGGCCTGTATATGGTGATGCCGGTAATGACGAAGCTCTATAAGGTGACTGGCAACCCGCTCTACCTCGAAAAGCTCCACGAATACCTCAATTATGCCAACAGCATCATGTACGACAGCACCGAAAAGCTGTACTACCGCGATGCGAAATATGTCTTTACAAAACACCAGAGCGCCAACGGCAAAAAGGATTTCTGGGCCCGGGGCGACGGCTGGGTGTTTGCCGGCCTGGCCAAGGTGCTGCAGGACCTTCCCCATAACGATGCCCACCGGCAGGAATACATCGAAAAATACAAGGGCATGGCCGAAGCCATCAAAAAAGCGCAGCGCCCGGAAGGCTACTGGACCCGCAGCATGCTGGACCCCGAACATGCCCCCGGACCCGAAACCAGCGGTACCGCCTTCTTTACCTACGGCTTCCTCTGGGGCATCAACAACGGCTACCTGGATGCCCACGCCTATGGGCCGGTAGTGCAAAAGAGCTGGGACTACCTGACCAAGGTGGCCCTGCAGCCCGACGGCAGGATCGGCTACGTGCAGCCCATAGGAGAGCGGGCCATCCCCGGCCAGGTGGTGGACAAAAATTCGACGGCCAACTTCGGCGTGGGCGCCTTTTTGCTGGCCTCCTGCGAAATGTACCGCTACCTGGATCAATAAGCTTTCCCTCCTGACGGAGGACGAAAAATTTGCCGGGACCACCGGTAACAAGGCCGCCGGCAACGGTTCCCGAACCCGGGAACCCTGGCCGGCGGCCCTTTCCATAACCCGGGAGAACTTGTAAACCCGTAAACTTGTACACTCGTAAACTTTAAGCAGCATGAACGATTGCATGAAAGTGCTTTATTCTTTTTCTTTCCTGCTGGCCAGCGGACTGGCGCAGGCACAGGCACCGGCGCCCGCAACCTCTGTCCCGGCGGGCACAACCACCCTTCCCCTTAAGGGCAAAACGGTGTTCACCATCAGCAACCCCGACTATAAGCTGAGCCCGCAGACCGGCATGACGCGGCAGCACTGGAAAGACGCCGCCCTGTACCTGCTGCAGGGGGCCTTTAGTTATATCCATTCCCTGGACGACCCGATGAAGTTCCCCAAACAGCCGGGTAAAAGCTATCCGCGGGACGAAAAGCCCAATGCCACCGAAAAGATGGAAGGGTTGTGCCGCACGATGTTTATCGCCGGCCCCCTGCTGAAGGAGAACCCGGGCCTGGTCGTCAACGGCATCAGGGTAGGGGATTACTACCGGCGCCAGATCGAAAGGATGCTGCAGCCCCAGAGCGATACCTATATCGAGCCGCGGCCGGCCAACGGCGGCCCGAGCCAGAAGCTGGTGGAGTTCGGCGGCCTGGCCGCCTCCCTGCTGACCTCCCCGGAAATTTTCTGGGAACCGCTCGCCCCCTCCGTGAAAGAGGCCCTGGCCAAAACCATGCTGAGCTATGGCGACGGCCCCACCATCGGCATGAACTGGCGCTATTTCAATATCCTCATCCTCAGCTTTTATAAAAGCCAGGGATATACCGTGAACGAAGGCCTGTTGCAGCAACTGGTACAGCAATCACTGGCCCAGTACGACGGGCAGGGCTGGTACAACGACAGTCCTTACTACGACTATTACAGCATGTGGGCCTTCCAGATGTACGGGAAGATCTGGTCGGAATATTTTGGCAAAAAGTACTATCCCGACTATGCGGCCCAACTCGAAAAGAATTTTAAGGATTTACAGGATAACTACCCCTACCTGTTTTCCCGCAAGGGAGAAATGATCATGTGGGGGCGAAGCATGCCCTACCGCATGGGTGCGGCGGTGCCGTTCCCCCTCATGGGACTTTCCGCCGACCCGTCGATCAATTACGGCTGGATGCGCCGCATCGCCTCGGGCACCATGCTGCAGTTCCTGCAAAATCCCGATTTTATGGAAGACAGCATTCCTACCCTGGGCTTTTACGGCGCCTTTGAGCCGGCCGTGCAAACCTACAGCTGCCGGGGAAGCGTGTACTGGCTGGGAAAACTTTTTTTGGGCCTGCTGGTGCCGGCCGACAGCCCCTTCTGGACCGCCACCGAAAACGAAGGCGCCTGGACCGGCGAACTGAAAAAAGGCACGGTATCGAACAAGTACACCCAAAAGTCCAACCTGCTGATCACGGACTATCCCAATATCGGCGCCTCCGAGATCAGGGCCTGGTGTTTCAGCAAGAACATAGGCGTGTACCAGGGCACGGAAAACTACAACCGCCTTTCCTACAACAGCGCCTTTCCCTGGCAGGCGGACAGCGTGGAAGGCGTGGTAGCCATGAACTATATCTTTAAAAACAAAAAGGACCAGTGGGAGCCCCTGCGCCAATACACTTTTTCAAAATACGAGGACGGCGTCTACTACCGCGACGCGGTGCTGGCGACGGACGCCAACATCCGGATGCAGCTGGCCGACATTCCCCTGCCCGACGGCATCCTGCGGGTCGACCGCAATGCCAGCACCGGCCCGGTGGAGGTGCGCCTCGGCCACTACGCCCTGCCGAAGCTGAAAAGCCCCATCCGGAAATCGACCCGGAAGGTAAACGGCATCGAAGCGCAGATCATCGACAACGGCGTTTACCAGCTGGCATTGGTGCCGCTGGAAGGCTGGAAGGGGATAGAAACCTTTTCTACCAAAGGCGTGCACCCGGCCAGCGCCGAAAGCGCCGTGATCAACGTAAAGGACAGCTTTGCGCCGGGCATGCAGCCAACCACTTACGTAACGCTGATGCTCTGGAAAAAATCGGGCGAACGCTGGAGCGATAAAGACCTGGCGCCGGTAAAGAAAATAAGCTATTCCGCCGACGGCAACACGGTGACCCTGTCGTTGCGGAACGGCACCGGCAAAACGGTAACGTTTGCACCGGTGGCGGCAGCGCAGCAGGAGGGGCCGGCGTCCACTCCTCCGGGCCGCCCGCTCGTGCCCGGGTACTTTGCCGACCCCTCGATACTGGCGGCGAACAATAAATACTACCTCTATGCCACCATCGACCCCTGGGGCGGCGACAGCCTGGCCCTCTGGGTGTCGGACGACCTGCAGCAATGGACCCGCAAGCCCCTGAACTGGCCCACGAAGCAGCAATGCCAGAGCCCCACCTCCAATGACAGCAAGGTGTGGGCGCCCAGCGTCACCTACGGGCACGACAACAAATACCATATGTTCGTATCGGTGGGCAGCGAGGTTTATGCCGGCATCAGCGACCACCCCGAAGGCCCGTGGCGGAACGTAAAGGCCGACGGCAGCCCGTTTATCCCCACGCAAAAGGCCATCGGCGTCCATACCATCGATGCCGAAGCCTTCGTGGACAACAATGGAAAAACCTATTTGTACTGGGGCTCGGGCCTGAACTGGACGAACGGGCGCTGTTATTTCGGCGAGCTCAATAAGGCCATGGATGCCTTTGTAAGCCCACCCGAGGACATTACCCCGCCGAACTATTTCGAGGGACCGTATATGCTCCAACGCAACGGCACCTATTACCTGATGTATTCGGACGATACCTGCACCAATGCTTCCTATAAGGTGCGGTATGCTACTTCGGCTTCGCCCAAAGGGCCGTGGAAGGAAGGAAAGAACAGCCCGGTGCTGACCTCCGACCTTTCCCGGAAGGTTATCGGCCCGGGACACCACACGATGCTGCAGCGCAACGGCAGGTACTACATCGTTTATCACCGCATCTCCCGTCCCGATGCCCAGGCAAAGGAACTGCTGCGGGAGATCTGCATCGACGAACTGACGTTCGATAAAAAGGGGAATATCAATAAGGTAGTCCCGGCGAACAGGGGAGTGGTGTTGAAGTAGGCGCCTGCTCCGGCAAATGAACCGCATTTTTCGAACCCTGTCCGGTAATGGAGCTTTCCTCCCTTACCGGGCAGGGTTTGTCGTTTTTCAGGCCCGGCGGTCCCTAATATCCTTGCACAGGGCTGCGCCCTGTGTCCGGAAAAGATTCCTGGCGATAGCCCTTGGGGTTCCGGATGCCACCTGAATGGATTTTAAGGCGGTTTACCCGCTTTTCTTCCGCTTCCCTGGAAACATACTTCCAGGGGCTCCGGAAGCCCGGAAACGGCTTGTTTCCGGGCTTTTTGCTTTGAGGGCCGGCAGTGGTTGCTCCCGCCGGCCGGGATATCCACAGTTACCCACACCCCTATTAGTAATAACTAATTGTATTTTAGATTATGTAAAATACCCTACTATTATTACGGCTGTGAATTGGTGGAAAAAAATCCGCCGCCTGTTGGCGGTTGTAAACAAATCACACTTATCCACACAGAATCCCCATTATTTCACCGTTCGGAAAATGCAGGTCAGGAATGCAGGGCGCTTTTCCACATAAATGTGGATATCCGGGCCGGGATAACCCGTTTTTCAAATTCAAAATATTAAGTTGTGAATACCGGTGGGATAACTGTGGATGATTCCACCACCCGGCAAGAAAAATCCGTTGGCCGGGAACTTTCGTTCATTTCGTACACGAAGCCCCCGGGGTTTTACGGCCGGTTATCCACAGCTTACTGCCCCAAATCAACAGCAAAAGGGGAGCTATTAACCGGCTGCCGGGTGTCAGCGACGGGTTACCGAAAAAAAAGCCCCGGTCTCGATCAAACGAAACCGGGGCTTTTTGGCGGGCAGGCGGTCCTTATTCCTGCGCCTTCGGGCGCCGGGAAGAATCGCGGATGACCAGGTCGGAGCGGAGGGTGACCCGGTCGGTCATTTGCAGGGTGGAGGCACCTTCCAGCAGCAGGATTAGTTGCGTGACGGCGGCGGCGCCCATTTCATAACCCGGGTAGTTGATGGTCGTCAGGTTGGGCTCCAGCACCCGGGCCACGATATCGTTGTTGAAGCCCACGAACGCCATGTCACCCGGTATGGAAAGCCCTTTTTTCTTCAGGGCAACGATGCAGCCCGCAGCACAACTGTCGTTGGCCACGAATACGCCGTCCGGCCGGCGGGGCCGTTCGAGCAGGGCGGCGGCGGCCCGCTCGCCCGCTTCAAAACTCAGGTCGGTCAGGAGCACCTGCTGCGCATCTACCGCCAGGTGGTGGTCGGCCAGCGCCTGTTGAAAGCCTTCGGTCCGCTCCCGGTATACGTTGACGGGGCTGTCCGCCGTAATGTGCACGAGTTCGCGGCAGCCCTGCTGGATCAAATGGCAGGTGGCCTCATAGGCCGCTTTGCGGTTGTCGATGACCACGCTCAGCCCCTTATGCCCTTCCACCGTACGGTCGAAAAAGATGACGGGTATGTTCTTTTTGAAAAACAGGTCAAAATGGTCGGTGCTCTCGGTTTTATATACCACCGACACCAGCAGGCCGTCCACCCGGCTGTTGTACATGGTGCGGAGGCTTTGCCGCTCCAATTCGGGATTTTCGGAGGACTGGCTGATGAGCAGGTTGTAGCCCTTGCGTTGGGCCATATCCTCCATGCCGGCGATCACGGCCGACATAAAGTGGCTGTTCAGGCGGGGCACCACCACGCCGATGGTGTGGGTGCGCTGCTCCCGCAGGCTGCGGGCAAAGCGGTTGGGGCGGTAGCCCAGGGCGTCCGCCAGGTCCGTGATCCTCTTCTTGGTTTTTTTGCTGATCCGGGGGTGGTCGGCCAGCGCCCGGCTGACGGTGGCCTCGGACAGGCCCAGCTGTGCCGCAATATCGCTGATAGTGATTTCTTTCTCCTGCATAGATGCCTTGGACCGGCTTTCCCGGCTTTCCGCCTGTAAAGCAACGGCATTCTGCCGATATGAAAAAGGGAAAAGGCAAATGTTTGCACAAAATGAAGCCATATACCGACGTACCGAGCCCCGGGTCACTCCTAATCGGACAGGTTTATACTTTAATTAGAGGCCCTAGCGGAAAAAATTTTTTGTGCAAACGTTTGCACCAATGAAATTCTTTCTGGAACTTGCAGCTTATTCAAAACATACCCATCAATGGAAAAAACATGGCGGTGGTTTGGCCGCAAAGACAACATCACCCTGGACATGCTGCGACAGATCGGCGTGGAAGGGATCGTGACCTCCCTGTACGAGGCGCCGAACGGCAGCGTCTGGCCGTATGAAACCATACAGGAACTAGCCGACTATATCAAAAGCTTTGGCCTTCGATGGTCGGTGGTGGAAAGCCTGCCGGTCTCGGAAAGCATCAAATACGGCGGCGCCGACCGCGACCAGCTTATTTCCAACTACCAGCAAAGCCTCCGCCACCTGGCCCAGGCCGGCATCAAAACGGTCTGCTACAACTTCATGCCGGTGATCGACTGGATCCGTACCGAACTCAACTACCAACTGGCGGACGGCACCTACACCCTCTATTTCGACAAGATCCGCTTTGCCTATTTCGACTGCTTTATCCTGAAGCGCCCGGGCGCCTCAGCGGACTATACCGAAGAGGAACTGCAACAGGTATATGCCCTGGACAAAACCATCACCCAACAGGAAAAGGACGACCTGGTGTACACCATCATCATCAAGACCCAGGGCTTTGTCAGCGGCAACTTCAGCGCCGATACCCCCGACCCGGTCAGCCTGTTCAATAAATTGTTGTCGCTGTATTCCGGCATCGACAAGGCCGGGCTGCGGGCCAACATGCAGTACTTCCTTGAGCGGGTGGTGCCCGTGGCCGAAGAGTGCGGCATCAACCTTTGCGTACACCCCGACGATCCTCCCTTCCCGGTGCTGGGCCTGCCCCGCATCGTTACGGGCGGGGAAGACATCGAATGGATCCTCCGGGCCGTGGACAACCCGCACAACGGGCTGACCTTCTGTACCGGCTCGCTGAGCACCGGCCTGCACAACGACGTGCCGGCGCTGGCCAAGAGGTTTGCGTCCCGCACCCATTTCGTCCATTTGCGCAGCACCGCGGTGGAACCCAACGGCAACTTCATCGAAGCCTCCCACCTCGAGGGCAGGGGACAGCTGCTGGAAGTGATCCGCATTTTCGAAAAAGAAAATCCCGGCTTGCCTATGCGGGTAGATCATGGAAAGCTGATGCTCGATGACGTGCAGAAAGCGCACAACCCCGGCTACTCCTTCCTGGGCCGCATGTTTGCCCTGGGCCAGGTGTCGGGCCTGATCGCAGCGGCACAAAACGAACGCCAACAACAAACGAAAAAAACCACCTCCCCACAACATGAACTCCCTGTTTAGCATCGAAGGAAAAGTAGCCATCATCACCGGCGCCGGCGGCGTGCTGGGCGGCAGCATTGCCAAAAGCTTTGTACAGGCGGGCGCCAAAGTGGTGGCCCTGGACATCCGCCAGGAACAAACCGACAAGATCGTCGAAGAACTCAAAGCCCTGGACGGCGACGTGCTCGGCGTCGTAGGCAACGTGCTCGACGTGGAAAGCCTCGAGAAGGTGGCGCAGGAAGTGCTCCGGGCCTGGGGCCGCATCGATATCCTGCTCAACATCGCCGGCGGCAACCTGCCTGGCGCCACTCTTCCGGTGGAAAAAACATTTTTCGACATGCAGCAGTCCGACTGGGAAAAGGTGACCCAGTTGAACATTAACGGTACGGTCTACCCCAGCCTCGTGTTCGGCAAGGTGATGGCGGAGCAGGGCTCCGGCAGCATCATCAACGTGTCGTCGATGGCGGTGTATTCGGCCATTACCCGTGTGCCGGGTTATTCCCTTGCAAAGTCGGGCATCACCAATTTTACGCAGTGGCTGGCCAGCGAGGTGGCCCTGAAATTCGGCGACCAGATCCGCGTCAATGCCATTGCCCCCGGCTTCTTTATCGGCGACCAGAACCGTGCGGTCCTGGTCAATCCCGATGGTTCGCTGACGGAGCGCAGCGTGAAGGTGATCGCCAAAACCCCGATGAAGCGCTTTGGCGATATCAGCGAGCTGAATGGAGCGGTGCAATTCCTCTGTTCGGAGGCGGCAAGCTTTATTACCGGTGCGGTCCTTCCCATCGACGGGGGATTCAGCGCCTTCAGCGGCGTATAAAACAAGGTCAATGCCCATTGAACCTTCTGCAGGGAGTTCCGGCCGTTCAAGCTTGGAATTCCCTGTTTTTTTTTGTTTGTATATGTTTTTGAAAAGTCATTATGAATAGTGGGTTTCAAAGCGTCTTTTGATTTGTAAATTTCCTTCGGGTACCGAAGCTTCTGTTTGTACTTTTTTTCTTGAAAAAAAAGTACCAAAAAATTCAATCCGGGCCTCTCGCCTCAGGCGAGACTGGCCCGGCGGGCCCACGCACAAAGGGGGCACAGCGAGTGTTTGTCTCGCATATTCATTGTTCTTCGAAGAGTTCGGCGTGCTATGCGCCAAGCGTGAAGGCGCTGCATTTAGCCTTGCCCTTCATTAAACCAGCAAGAAACGTTAGGTCCGGCTAAATGAGGCGCGTGACCCTTAAGTTTTCAAAGGCTCGTGCGTTCTTCTACTGCACAGGCATGGGCGCTGCCCATGCTTTTCTATTGCATATATTTTCTACCAATAGGTTTGGGCGCTGCCCAAACGAATGCTACCAGGGTGAAAATTATTGCTGTAGTTTCTTATAAATTTCGCTTCCAAAGGAATATAACGGGTAAAAACACGATCATTTGGGCAGCGCCCAAACCTGTTGGTAGAAAATACATAAAGCCAGATTACATGGGCAGCGCCCATGCCTGTGCATTAAAAGAATGTACAAGCCGTTATGATCTTGAGGGTCACGCGCCTCATTTAGCCGGACCTAACGTTTCTTGCTGGTTTAATGAAGGGCAAGGCTAAATGCAGCGCCTTCACGCTTGGCGCATAGCACGCCGAACTCTTCGAAGAACAATGAATATGCGAGACAAACACTCGCTGTGCCCCCTTTGTGCGTGGGCCCGCCGGGCCAGTCTCGCCTGAGGCGAGAGGCCCGGATTGAATTTTTTGGTACTTTTTTTTCAAGAAAAAAAGTACAAACAGAAGCTTCGGTACCCGAAGGAAATTTACAAATCAAAAGACGCTTTGAAACCCACTATTTATAATGACTTTTCAAAAACATATACAAACAACCAAATTGAATCCGGGATAAACGAACACATTTGCCCTTCGTTAAAAAACACTAATAAAGACATTCACCTTAATTAACCATCAGCGCTTAAACATTCAGCTCTTCGGTGGTTCTTATATCCGTAACAAAGATTACAGAACAATAAAAACCACTGAATCATGAAAAAAATATTCGCACTGGTACTGACCCTGGGAACGCTGACCTCCGTATTCGCTGCCGCTCCTGCTGTTGCTCCTGTTTCTACAACAGTTACCACCGCCGCCGCCCCTGTGTATTCGTTTACCGAGCGGGAACGCGACGATCAGATCAGCCGCATCCGCAGAGAATATGCCTACAAGATCAAAGAAGTACGGGAAAGCCGCCGGCTGCGTTCCTCGGACAAAGACCGGCAGGTGCGCAACCTGGAGCAGCAACGCGACCGCCAGATCCGGGAAGTGAACCAGCGCTACTACAACGACCGTAACAAAGCGTATCGCAAAGACAGCCGCCGCGACGACCGCGACAACAACGGCCGCTGGGATAAAGACAATGACCGGTACGACAACCGGTATGACAAAGACAGAAAATGGTAGTTTTTAAGGTGAAGGAAAATGAAAGGTGAACAGGCCCTTCCCGCTCCAGCGGGGAGGGTTTGTTTTTTTAGCGTTGATTAACAATTAAATGATCCGGATAAGCGCTAATTTCCGCCGGCAATTGTACCTGTCCATGAGAAAATTACTCCTTAGTGCTTTGGCGTTCATCGCCTGCACCCCTATTGTTACGGCGCAAGACATCTCGCAATACGACATCGCCTGGACCACCCAGAGCCGGAACTCGTCGGAATCCATGCCGCTGGGCGGCGGCGATATCGGCTGCAACGTCTGGGTGGAAAATAATGACCTCCTGTTCTATATCGGCCGCAGCGGCACCTATGACGAAAACGGGTCGATGCTGAAATTGGGCCGCGTACGGCTGCAGCTGTCGCCCAACCCCTTTAAAAGCTCCTTCCGCCAGGAATTGAAACTGAAGCAGGGACATATCGAAATCAAAGGCGACAACAATACACGCATAAAGCTATGGGTGGAAGTGTTCCAGCCCGTTATTCATGTGGAGGTAAGCAGCGACCAAAAGCTGCGTGCCAAAGCCATCTTTGAAAGCTGGCGCACGGAAGACCGCCAACTGTCGGTGGAGGAGCGGCACCAGGCCTGGAGCTACAGCAACGTGCCGCCCGATAAACTTGCGGTATACACCCGCAAAGACACGATCCGCCCGCAGGCCCATGCACTGGTATGGTACCATCAGAACCGTAACGGGGAAACGGTCACCGACCGCGAAGCCGTGCAGCAACACCTGGGAAAAGTGAAACACCAGCTCTGGAACCCGATGAAAGACCTCGTCTTCGGCGGTGAGCTGGTGGCCGGCAGCCTGAAGTTTACCGGCACCATGGACAGTGTTTACGTGGCCACCCGCTACCGGGGATGGGTATACGAAAGCGTGGCACCGGCCCAAAAGATCAACCTGGAGGTGGTGCTGCACACGGCGCAGGGCACGCCTGCCCAGTGGCAGAAGGGCCTGCAGGCGGCCGTGGCACGGTCTGCAGGGAGCAGTGTCAAATGGGCAAAGAACGAGGCCTGGTGGGCGCAGTACTGGGATCGCAGCCATATCTACATCAATACCGATAAGCAGGACCCGGCGAATGACAAAGGCTGGGAGGTGGGCCGCAATTACAATGTTTTCCGCTACCAGCTGGCCGGCAACGCCTTCGGCGAGTGGCCCACCAAGTTCAACGGCGGCCTGTTTACGTTTGATCCGGACTTCGTCAAAGGCGATTACAAGAACAAGGCGACGCCCGATTTCCGTCGTTGGGGCGGCAGCATCTTTACCGCCCAAAACCAGCGCCTGGTGTACTGGCCGATGCTGAAAAGCGGCGACTTCAGCCTGATGAAGCCGCAATTCGAATTTTACCGGCGGGCGCTGGGCAATGCCCTCCTCCGCACGAAAACCTACTGGGGCCACGGCGGCGCATCGTTTACCGAGCAGCTCGAAAATTCCGGCCTGCCGGGAGGCCACCCTTATGAACGCCTGTGGGGCGGTCGCCCGCTGCAGCCGCGGTCCGATTCGTCCAGTACCCGCGTGCTGAAAAACCAGAAGGGGGAGGTGATGAAGTTTGTGGATTACGGTTTTTTGACCAACCCCTGGGTGATGGATCATTACGACGGGCAGCTGGAGTTTGCCAAAATGGTGCTGGATTACCAGCAATACAGCGGCGCCGACATCAGCCCCTACCTGACTTTTATCGAGGAAAGCGTTCGTTTTTTTGACGAGCACTACCAATACTGGTCGAAAAAGCTGAACGGCTACCCCCTGGATGCCCATGGCAAGCTGATCCTGTACCCCGGTACGGCCCTGGAAACCTATAAGTACGCCACCAATGCCACCAGCACCATCGCCGGCCTGGAAAGCGTGCTGAACGGGCTGATGGAGCTTCCTGGCCGCTACGGTACGGCCGCGCAGCGGGCTTACTGGAAGGGGTTGCTGGACCGGCTGCCCCAAATAAGCACCCGCGAGCTGAACGGGCATACCGTCATTGCACCGGCGCAGGCCTGGGATGGCAAGGTGGTCAATACCGAATTTCCCCAGCTCTACCCGGTATTTCCCTATCATATGTACGGCGTCGGCAAGCCCGGCCTGCAGCTGGCACAGGACACCTGGCATTTCGGGGCCGACAGCAAAAGCCAATACGCCATCGAAAGCTGGCACCCCGACCCGATCTATGCCGCCGACCTGGGCCTGACCGACGAAGCCCAAAAGCTCACCATCCGGAAGCTGGGCAACGCACCCTTCCGCTTCCCTACGTTCTGGGGGCCCGGCCTGGACTGGGCGCCGGATCATAACTGGGGCGGCAGCGGCATCATTGCCCTGCAGGAAATGATGCTGCAGACCAATGGCCGGAAGATCTACCTGATGCCCGCCTGGCCGAAAGACTGGAACGCCGACGTAAAGCTGCATGCGCCTTACAACACCACCATAGAAGCCAGCATTAAAGACGGCAAAGTAGTGAGCCTGAAGGTGACGCCGGAGGCCCGCCGGAAGGATGTGGTGGTCAGCAATTAAAGGCGTCAAAATGCCCCGGTAAGCCGTGCATGCGGCTACTGGGGCAGGATGATGGTGAAAGTGGCGCCTTCGCCTTCACGGGACCTGGCCAGGATCATCCCCGAATGGTTGTGCACGATCCTTTTGGCAATGGCCAGGCCCAGGCCGCTGCCCTCGTATTCTTTCTTGCTGTGCAGGCGGCTGAACAGGCCAAAGATCTTTTCGCCGGCTTCGGGATGAAAGCCGATGCCGTTGTCGGCCACACAGAGCTGCAGGTACCGGTCGGCCGGCGGCAGGGAATGCAGCTTTACCTCCCCGCTCGTGAGCCAGCTGTGGGTAATGGAAATACGGGGCGGCACCTCCGGCCGGGAAAACTTCAGGGCGTTCGCCAGCAAATTCTGGAACAGCTTGCGAAACTGTGCCGGCACCACCCGGGCGGCAGGGAGGTCATCAAAGGAGATCGTTGCTTTTTTTTCCTCGACCGCCAGTTCCAGCACCTCCAGCACTTCCCGGATGATGTCTGTAAGGGGCGTGCGTTGCCGTTCCTCCCATTGGATCAGGGTAGAGTAGGCCAGGATGTCGTCGATCATGCGCCCGTTCTGTACGGCCGCCTGGTGGGCTTTTTCCAGCAGCCGGCGGGAAGCCTCGGACAGGCCCGCTTCCCGCACCAGCACCATATCGGTAAAGGTGGCGATCTTGCGCAGCGGCTCCTTGAGGTCGTGGCTGGCCACGAAGGCAAACTGTTCCAGGCTTTCGTTGGAGCGTTCCAGGGCCAGCGTTTTTTCCAGCAGCTCCAGCTCGGCCTTTTTTCGCGGCGTAATGTCCTGGATCGTGCCCCGGATGGTGACCGGCCTGCCGTCCTCGTAAACAGCAATGCCCTGCGACCAGATGTATTTCACCTTCCCATCCTTTATAAAGCGGAATTCCGATTCGTAGGCCCCCGTTTCCAGGGCGCCGGCCATCGACTGCTCCACTTTTTCCCGGTCCTGGGCATGGACGAATTTCATGAAGTTGTCCATGCCCAGGCCGGGCTCTATTTCGTAGATCCGGTAGATCTCCGGGGAGTTCCGCGATTTGCCGGTCCGCAGGTCCAGCTCAAAGCTGCCCATATGGGCAATTTGCTGGGCTTCCAGCAGCTCGGCCTCGTTCCGGGCAATATGGTCCTTCAGCAACTGGATGTAGGTATTGGCGGCCGCCGTGGTGCTGCCGGTTAAAAAGCTGTCCAGTTCATCCACCAGGTCCAGGGCGGTGGCCAGGTCTGTCGTGAATTCGGGAATGAAGAGGTGGAAGGCCCGGCCCCGGATGTAATTGAGCAGGTAGATGTCTTCGGCTACCAGGTCGAACTTGCCGATGATCTCCAGCTGGTCGGCCTTCCACCGCTCCAGCGAGAGGGCAATGAGCTCCGTAGCCTGGTCCCGGGACAGCATTTCCAAATATTCCCGCATGCTGGTCTTCGTCAGTTCCACCAGTTGCTCGTCGCTGAGGCGGGTTAGCAGGCGGAGCGCCGGCAGGCCCGCCTCACGGGCCAGCACCAGCTGCTGCCGGCTAAAGGCATCCAGGCGCTGCTCGAGCAGGTAGCGGCAGTAGGCCGGCAAAAACTTATACTCATGGGTACGGGTGTAGGATTGAATGAAACGCACGGTGCTTCGTTTTTATGGTTTCGGTTAACGAAGGGCTTTATCCCCGGCGGTTGCTCCTGCCCGGCAGGCAGCCCGCCTCCAATATCATTCCTGAGGAACCACCTTCTGGTTTCCAGATGTACCGATAGGCGGCAAACACAATGCCGGAGACAAAGAGGGACGAGGCTGTTAATCAACGCTAATGGCGGCTGCTCCAAACCTTCACCTTAATTAACCATCAGCGCTTAAACATTCAGCTCTTCGGTGGTTCTTATATCCGTAACAAAGATTACAGAACAATAAAAACCACTGAATCATGAAAAAAATATTCGCACTGGTACTGACCCTGGGAACGCTGACCTCCGTATTCGCTGCCGCTCCTGCTGTTGCTCCTGTTTCTACAACAGTTACCACCGCCGCCGCCCCTGTGTATTCGTTTACCGAGCGGGAACGCGACGATCAGATCAGCCGCATCCGCAGAGAATATGCCTACAAGATCAAAGAAGTACGGGAAAGCCGCCGGCTGCGTTCCTCGGACAAAGACCGGCAGGTGCGCAACCTGGAGCAGCAACGCGACCGCCAGATCCGGGAAGTGGACCAGCGCTACTACAACGACCGTAACAAAGCTTATCGCAAAGACAGCCGCCGCGACGACCGCGATAACAACGGCCGCTGGGATAAAGACAATGACCGGTACGACAACCGGTACGACAAAGACAGAAAATGGTAGTTTTTAAGGTGAAGGAAAATGAAAGGTGAACAGGCCTCCCCGTTACAACGGGGGGGCCTGTTTTTTTCCGGGGCGGCCTGCTTGCCCGAGCCTCAAAACGGCCGGCCTGCGCGTTACCCACAGGGATATTAATAATAAGTATTTGTATTTTAGTTATTGTAAAATACCCTATTACTATTACGGCTGTGAATAGGTGGAAAAAAATCCGTTTGGGGTTGTCCTTTGAAAGCCAAGGGCACTTATCCACACGAAATCCCCGTATTTGTACCCGCCCGGGTACTGAGTACCGGCAAAGCGGCGCCTTTATGCACAGATACGTGGATATCCCCCTTCGAATAACCCGTTTTTCAAATGCAAAAAATTTAGTTGTGAATAAGTGTGGGATAACTGTGGACCATTTCACCTGCAGGCCATGATGCGCCCGTGCCGGGGAACGTTTGTTTCTTCTCTGCACGTTTTCTTCGGGGTTGTACAGGGGGTTATCCACAGGTATGTGCCACAAATCAACAGGTTAATGGGGGGATAGGGAGCGCCCCCGGCACCGGGGCCACCTTGCCTGACCGTTTTTCGCTTCAATGTTTAAACTTTAAACAGAGTTCATCTTTCCTTCATTTTAAGATAACACGCAACCATTCTTTTTGCGCCCGGAAGGGGATAGGCGAGAACGCTATTGCCTTCCGACACCAGCATACTTCTATAAAAGGTCAAAAAATGAATTGGAAATTTACCAGTGTTGTCGTAGGGGCACTCCTCCTGAACAGCATTTGCAGCTTTGCGCAAAACGCCACCCAGGCCATCGTTTCCGGTAAGCTCTCCTCGCCGGAGGGACCGGTACAGGGAGCGACCCTGCTCGTTAAAAACGAATCGACAGGATTTAGTTCGTTCACGGTCACCAACAAGGACGGCAGTTTTATTTTCCATCAGTTGCCCCTCGGTTCCCCCTATTCGTTAACGGCCTCCTATGTGGGTTTTAAAACGGAGAAGCGGACCGGCATCAGCCTGAACCAGGGTGATAAAGTGGAGATCAACTTCGCCCTGGTGAAGAATGACGGGTCGTTGACGGAAGTCGTGGTCACCTCCAATACCTTAAGGCGCGGCGTTGCCAACCTGGGGGCGGCCACCACCATCTCGCCCAAAGACATGAACACCATGCCGGTCAACGGCCGCAACTTTACCAGCCTGATCGACCTGTCGCCGGTAGCCAACGGCACCAGCATCGGCGGCCAGCTGGCCTCCTCCACCAACTTTACTATCGATGGCATGTCGGCCCGCGGCACCATCGCCGGCGGCAACACCTCCGGCGCGTATTCCATTTCCATGGAAGCCATCCGCGAGTTCAAGGTGGTGAACAACGAATACGACGTTACCGAAGGCCGCGCCGGCGGCGGCACCATCAGCACCGTGACGAAGTCGGGTACCAACACCTTTACCGGCAGTGCCTTTTCCTACCTGCGGCACAATAAGCTGTCCAGCTCGTACGATATCCGGGGCAACAAAAGAAACCAGCCTTTTTCCACCGCGCAATACGGCGTCTCCTTCGGCGGCCCGATCGTCAAGGACAAAGCCCATTTCTTCTTTGTATGGGACCACCAGAAAGACTCCCGCCCCCTGATCATTGCCGACATTCAATCGACGGCCGATGAAGCCGCGTTCCGGGTGAGCAAGCAAACCCTGGAGCGTTTTTTGGAAATAGCAAGAGACGGGTACGGCGTGTCCGACAACCCGCAGTTCGGTTCCTTTGATAAGCGCCGGGCCACGGATGCCCTCTTTGGCCGCATCGACTGGCAGCTGAACCGCAGGAACCTGCTGACCATCCGCAACAATTATGTGTACGAGCTGGATAACCTGTCCGAAGGCGACAACTCCGGCATCAACGCCCTGGAATCCTGGATTGACCGCAAGAAGATGAACAACAGCCTGATCGTGTCGTTACGCTCCAGCATCAGCCCGAAGTGGACGAATGAATTAAAGGCGCAGCAGTTTTTGCAGCAGGAGTTCGTGCTCCCGAGCCCGGAGCTTCCGTCCGCAGGCATTCCCCGGGCGATCGTGGAAAACGTGGCTTCGGTGGGCCAGAACGGCACCAATTATACCAACTCCATCCAGATCGGCGGCCAGCGCTTCTCGCCGGAATGGTTCAAGGGCAGCGTCTACCAGGTGGTAAACAACGTGTACCTGAACACCGGTAAGGTAAAATATACCTTCGGCGCCGACGTCGCCTATACCCGCATGTACAACGTGTACGGCAGCGAAATGAATGGCCGCTTCTTCTTTACGGGGCTGGAAAATTTCCAGAACAAAACGCCCTACCGCTATGCACGTGAGATTGCCATTGTCGATGATCCTTCCACCAGGCTGCACCAGCTGGCTACCGGCATTTACGGGCAGCTGGAAACCCGGTTGGGCAAGGGCGTAAACCTGCTGGGGGGCATCCGGCTGGACAACACCCAGTACCTGAATGCGGCCAACTACAACCCGGTGGCGGATAAGGAGCTGGGCATCGCTACCGACAATAAGATCAATACACTGCAACTGCAGCCCCGGGTGGAGCTGATGTGGGATATCAACGAGAACAAAACGGACTTTATCCGGGCAGGTGCCGGGATCTTCGGTTCCAACCTGAACCCGTATTCCATGATCAACAACATCCTGTTTGACGGTACCAAGGTGGCGGCCGTGGACATGACCACCAACCTGCCCGCGGCGGACTTTGAAAGCTTCCGTGAAAATCCCGCCACGGCTCCCGGCAAAGAGCTGCTGAAGGATCCTTCCGTGGAAAAGCTGGTGACCATCAACACCAGCAGCAAGCAAGCCAAAGTGCCTACCGTGTATAAAGCCAGCCTTACCTATACGCACCTCTTTGGCGACAAGGTACGGCTGGGCATCAGCGGCTATGCCAGCTTTGCCCGCAACAACTACATGTACGTGGACCGCAACATGGTGGAGGACCCTTACTTCCGCATCGAGCAGGAAGGGGGCAGGGGCGTGTATGTGCCGGCTGCGAAGATCAATGCCCGCAACGGGGTGGCCAACTGGGTGGACAGTCGCAAGACGGCTGCCCTGGGCCGCGTGCTGGAACTGGTCAGCGATGGAAAGAAGAACCAGTATGCCGTGGTGATCGACGGAACCTACCGGTACTTTAAAGACGGCCAGATCACGGCCTCCTTTACCTGGAACGACAGCAGGGACAATACCTCCTATAACGGCAACGTGGCGAACTCCGCTACCCTCAGCCTGATGGTGAAGGACGATCCCCGCGACCTGGGCGGCATGGCCTATGCCGACAACCAGTTCCGCAGTAAGGTGGTGGTCTATGCCAATGCGCCCAGCATCCGGGGCATCACGGTAGGGGTGCGGTTCTCCGGCATGGGCGGCACCCGCTATTCGATGGCCGTGTCCGGCAACATGAACGGCGACTTTGTCAGCTCCAACGACCTGGCGTATGTTTATGATCCGAACAATGCGGCTACACCCAAATACATTGCCGACGGCATCAACGCCATCCTGGCCAACCCCGACGTGGAAAAGAATTTTAAAGAATACCTTACCCGGAACTATGGCAAGATAGCCGAAAGAAACGGCGGCATCAACGGGTTTTACGGCACCTTCGACATTCGCCTCGCCAAGAAAATGATGTTCTATAAAAAGCATGGCGTGGAACTTTCCGTCGATGTGTTCAACGTATCGAACCTATTCAACAAAGAATGGGGCGTCAACAAAAGCCTGGGCAAGCAAAACATCTATAACATTACCTCTTTCGATCCCAACAGCGAAACCTTCGGCTACCGCGTAAATACCACCACCGGCGTATCGGCCCTGGGCGGCACCCCTTTCCAGGCCCAGGTCGGCGTGCGTTATAGCTTTTAATGATTCAAAACTTTACAGACTTACCATGATCAACAAACGTTCACTGGCCCTGCTGCTGGCCCTGACAGCTGCGCACCTGCTTGGGTACGCACAAAGCAAACATGTAGTACTCATCAGCATTGACGGCTTACGCCCCGAGTTTTATAAAGATCCCAGCTGGGGCATGGTCAACCTGCGGCAGGCGCTGAAAAGGGGCTCTTATTCCGATGGCGTCAACGGTGTGTTTCCTACCGTTACCTATCCTTCGCATACGGCCATGATCACGGGCGAAAAACCCCTGAAGCACGGCATCTACTACAACACGCCCGTGGAAACCGAAAGCATTACCGGTAAGTGGAACTGGGACTATAAAACCATCAAAGTGCCGACCGTGTTCGACCGGGCAAAAGAAAAAAAACTGGTGACCGCCTCGGTCTTCTGGCCGGTATCGCTCAACGGCGCCGCCGATTACGTGGTGCCGGAATACTGGTACCTGCCGAAGAAGAAAGGGGAGGAGAAGGACGTATTGAATGCCCTGGTGGCCACCTCTACGCCCAAAGGATTGTTTACCGAGCTGCAGCAGCAGGCCACCGGCGCCCTGGAGGCTATTGACTTCAATGCCGATCATTACAGCATCGACGAGAATAATGCGCAGATCGCCTGTTACCTCCTGCGCAAGTACAAGCCCTCTTTGCTCTCGCTGCACCTGGTAACGGTCGATCATTTCGAGCACGAGCAGGGACGGGATGGCGATAAGGTGCGTGCCGCCCTCACCGTGGTGGATGCGTCCTTGCGCAAAATCGTGGAAGCCACGCAAAAAGCAGGTATTTATGAAAACACCACGTTTATCGTAACCGGCGATCACGGCTTTGTCAATATCCACCATACCCTGGCGCCAAATGTATTATTAAAGGCGGCCGGCTTGTACGCGCCGAACAGCGGCGATAACTGGAAGGCTTATTTTCATGCTTCGGGCGGCGGCACGTTTCTGCACCTGAAAGATAAAAACGATGTAGCCACGCTGAATAAGGTAAAAGCCCTGTTGGCGCAGCTGCCCCCGGACCAGCAAAAATACTTCCGCATAAAGGACCGCAAAGAACTGGATGCCATCGGCGCCGATCCCAACGCCGTACTGGCGCTGGCGGCGGAAAAAGGATACACCTTTACTTCCGACGCCAAAGGCGAATTTATCCGGGCCGCCAAAGGCGGTACCCACGGCTACTTTCCCGACTTTTCGGAAATACAAACCGGCTTTGCCGTATTTGGCAAAGGGATCAGGGCGGGCCAGGTAGTGCCGCAGATGAACCTGACGGACGTAGCGCCCCTGGTTGCCCACCTGTTGGGATTTTCCCTGGACAAGAACATTGACGGCAAGCTGTATCCGGAGATCCTGAACCATTAAGGTCACGTTGCTCCATCATCCAGGCATTCCGCTGTCCGCCGCAGGGGCAGCGGAATGCCTTTTTCATTAGCGGGCACCTGGTTTCGTTGCCTGCCGGGCGGGGACCGACATAATAAGGAAAAGCCTGCAGCGTAAACGATTGGCTTTTAGGTGTTTCTTCTTATTTTTCTTACTTTGCATTTCGTTAAAATTTTGGCTGCCGGGCTTACATCAGGGCGATGCAGGAAAAAACGGGCTACTTTTAGGTTACTGGGTATCCAGACCAATAAGCCTATGAATCAAGAACAGACTCCCGGCGCTTTCCAGCAGTTACTGGACGGCTCACCGGATGTGATTTGCTCCCTAAATACCGATGGAACCTTTATCCAGGTTAGCAAAGCCGCCTACCCGCTATGGGGGTACGACCCCGGCGAACTGGCCGGCAACTCCTTTTACAACTATATTCCGGCGGAAGACCGTCGGCAAGCCTTTTCCCTGCTGCAGGCATGCACAGGGGAAGCGGTGCACCCGTTTGAGCTGGCCTTTCTGCACAAAAATGGCTGCCCGGTACCGACAGCATGGTCGGCCCGCCGCCACGGCGACAACGGCCTGCTGTACCTCGTCGCCCGGCGCGTTTCCGAAAAAAAGGCGCCGGCTCGCCGGGAAGACGCCTCCAGCCCGGCAGGGCAAACCGGCCGGCAGTTAACGGAACTGCTGGAAAACCTGGGCGACGGCTTTTTTGCCCTGGACCGGGAGTTTACCATTACTTATTGGAACCGCAAGGCGGAGGACATTACGGGCCTGCCCCGGGCCGCCACCCTGGGGACCAGCCTCTGGCATAATTTTCCCGCCGCCGTCCACACGCAGTTTTTCCACCAGTATACCCTGGCCTTTGAAAAGGGCGCACCCGTACATTTTGAGGAATACTCCGCCACCGTGGACGAATGGTTCGAGATGAGCGCCTACCCCTCGAAGGACCAGCTGTTGGTGTACTTCCGGGACATTACAAAAAGAAAAAGGCAGGAACACGAACTGAAGGTCAGCAACGAGCGCTTCGAGTTCGTATCCCGCGCCACCAGTGATGCCATCTGGGACTGGGACATCGAAGCGGGCCAGCTCTATTTCAACGAGGCGTATACCCACCATTTTGGCCACTGTTGCACCGAAAATGCCGTGGACAGCTGGAGCGGCCACATCCTGGAAGCCGACCGCCAGCGGGTCGTAAAAGGAGTGGACGATGCCTTTGCGGACCCTTCCGCCACACACTGGCAGGAAACGTACCGTTTTTACCGCACGGATGGGTCCATCGCCTATGTGCACGCCCGGGGCTACATCATCCGCAATGAGGCCGGGCGGGCCATCCGCATGGTCAGCACGATGCAGGACATTACCCGGCGGAAGGAAGCGGAAACGGAGCTGCGAAAAAGTGAAAAACGCTTCCGCTCGCTGGTACAATCCGGTAAAGACATTATTGCCCTGCTAGATAAGCAGTTCTCGATCCTTTATATCAGCCCCAACTGCGGCCGCATCACCGGTTCCCCGGCGCACCAGCTGGAAGGGCTGGCTGCCGGTGCACTGGTGCACCCCGACGACCTAGAAAAGGTACGGGAAGCGGCGGCCCGGATCTTTGAGCAACCGCAGGTAGACCTGCCGCTGTTTCGCTACCTGACGCGGGAGGGCGACATCCGGTGGGGCGAAGCCACCCTGACCAACCAGCTGGAGGATGCCACCATAAACGCCCTGGTGCTCAATGCCCGCGATATTACCGCCCGCAAGGACGCCCTGGACAAGGTACATATGCTCTCCGCCGTGGTGGAAAATTCTCCCAACAGCGTGGTCATAACCGATACCCGGGGATGCATCAGCTGGGTAAACGAAGCCTTTAGCCGGAAAACGGGTTATTCCCTGCAACAGGCGGCCGGCCAACCTTCCCGCGACCTGGTGTACCCCGGACCGATCTGCCCGCAGACCCGTGCCTATATCGGGCAGCAGGTGCAACAGGGAGCGTCCTTCCGTTGCGAACTGGTACATTATACCCCCTCGGGCGAAAAGCGGTGGGCCGACATCCTGGGCCAGCCCATACGCGACGAACAGGGAAGGATCAAGCAGTACTTCAGCATCCAGACCGATATTACCGAACGCAAAGAATATGAACAGGCCCTGCACATCTCCGAACAGCGCTTCCGGCTGCTGTTCAACGAAAGCCCTTCTCCCAAATGGGTGTTCCATGCCGAAACCCTCCGGTTCGTGGAAATCAACGAAGCGGCTATCGGGCTCTATGGCTACAGCAGGGAGGAATTCGAGAACATGACGCTGCTGGACATCCGGCCCGAAGAAGACAAGGCCGGCTTCCAGCGCCAGCGCCAAGGCCGCAGAAAGACCGAAGGAACGGTCAACTGGGGCCTTGTGCGCCACCGCAAAAAAAATGGAGAGGTTTTCCAGGTGGACCTGGTGGCCCATGCCATCGAGTTGCCCACCGGCCTGCATTATATCGTAGCGGCTTACGACATGACCGAAAAGCTCCAGCTGCAGCAACGGCTCCTGGCCGAAAAGGTGGCTGCCGAACGCGAGATGGTCAAGGCCATTATCGCCACCCAGGAACGGGAAAGAAGCGAGATCGGCAAGGAACTGCACGATAACGTGAACCAGATCCTGACCACCGCCAAGCTGTGCATGGAGAACACCCGCTATTACCCGGAACACCAGGAGCGGTTCGCCGGCAAGGCCGTAGAGATGGTACAAACCGCCATCCAGGAGATCCGGGCGCTCTCGCGGCGGCTGGTCTGCCATTCGCTGGAGGACGTTTCCCTGACCGCTGCCCTGAAAGAGCTGGTGGAGCAATACGAGGCGCTGAACCGGTTCGGGCTGACAGGTCATTTTGCTTTTGGCGAACAGGGACTGGACCGGGAGCTGAAAACCACCCTGTACCGCATTGTGCAGGAGCAGCTGAACAACACACTGAAGTACGCCCAGGCGACGGAGGTGCAGTTGTCGGTGGTGGAAGAAGGTGCTTGTATAAAGCTGGTCATCGAAGATAACGGGGTGGGCTTTGACCCCTCGACCTGCAAAAAGGGGCTGGGGCTTTCCAACATCCGGAAAAGGGCCGAGCTTTTCAAAGGCAAGGTACGCCTGCGTTCCGCCTCGGGAAAAGGTTGCCGCCTGGAAGTGGTCTTCCCGGTGGCCCAGCCCGTTCCCGGCCGGCTCCATACCCGGCAGCGCAAGCATGCCGCCTGACGCCGCTCTTCGCTTCGTACGTTGATGCACTGCGCCATAACCGCAATAAAAAAACCAGGGTAAAATACCCTGGTTTTTTTATTCAGGGACGGCTGTCCAGCCTTACCCTTTTAGGTGGATGGACCAGGGTAAAGAGGAAGCCCGCAGGGCTTCACTGTGAATAGCCCCGGGTGCAACCCGGGGAATGGCCGAGGTTTATCACGACAACCCCGGATGGGGTTGATTGTGTCCTGCTTGATTTATAAAAGGTTTCAATCCTGAAAGATTTTTCGAAAAGCCTTTCTAGTCCCGGATTGCTTGTATGTTGAGGGTCCCACAATCAACCCCATTCGGGGTTGTCGTGATAAACCTCGGCCATTCCCCGGGTTGCACCCGGGGCTATTCACAGTGAAGCCCTGCGGGCTTCCTCTTCATGCCAGTCCATCCACCTAAAAGGGTATTAGGAATCGGCCTTTTTGCCTTCGGCGCCTTTCCGCATCCGGTTCATGTATTCCGAGGGCAGCATATCGTATTTGGCTTTAAAGGACTTTGCAAAATAGTTGGGCGTGGCAAAGCCCACCGAATAGGCCACCTGCGCTATGTTCATGTCGCTTTTCTCCAGCAGCACGGCCGCTTTCTCCAGCTTCACCGAGCGGATGTATTCCACCGGGGTCTGGCCCGTCAGCTCCCGCAGCTTATGATAGAGCGATACCCGGCTCATGCCCATCTGCCGGCTCAGGTCCTCCACGGACAGTTGCGAGTTGGTCAGGTTCTCTTCCAGGTACACCATGACCCGGTTCAGGAACTTGGCATCGTCCGATTCAATCTCCACTTCGGGCGTCAGCACCTTGATCTGCTTGGTATAGGTGTCTTTCAGGGTGCGGTTCAGCACCAGCAGGTTGTTGATCTTGGCGTTCAGCACCTCGAAGTTGAATGGCTTGGTGATATAATCGTTGGCCCCGGTTTCCAGCCCCTTGATCTGTGCCTCTTCCCCCGTCAGGGCCGTGAGCAGGACCACCGGGATATGGCCGGTCCGTTTATCGCCTTTGATCTTGCGGCAGAGTTCGATGCCGTCCATCAGGGGCATATGGATGTCGGTGACGATCAGCTGCGGGTGGTGGGCCAGGGCTTTTTGCCAGCCTTCTTTGCCGTTGGCCGCTTCGTATACTTTATAAAAAGCCTTCAGGTTGTCTTTGAGGTAAAACCGGAAGTCCTCGTTGTCCTCCACCAGTAAAATGGACGGAAGGTTGGACAGCACCGGCGCGGCGGCTGCGGGCGCTTCGGCCGGCTCGCTTACCGTTTCGGGTTCGACGGTTTCTTCCGGCACGGGTTCCGGTTCGGAAGCCGGCAGGAGCGGCGCTTCGGCTTCTGCAGCGGGTGCTTCGGCACTGGTGGCCGGTTCCGGCAGGGGCGTGAAAGGCAGGTGGATGGTAAAGGTGGTGCCCTGGCCCGGCTCGCTGGCCACCGCTATGGTGCCGCCGTGCAGGTGCACGAACTCCCGGGTGATGGCCAGGCCGATGCCGGTGCCCTGGTTCAGCACGGCGGCCGTGGTATCGCTTTGAAAGAAGCGCTCGAAGATCAGCGCCTGCTTGTCCGCGGGAATGCCGATCCCCGTATCGCAAACCTTCAGGGAGACCCAGTCGGCCCCGGACGGCTGCGGCAGGGGTTCCAGCTCCAGGCGGATCGAGCCGCCGGCCAGCGTAAACTTAAAGGCATTGGACAGCAGGTTGAACAGGATCCGCTCCAGCTTGTCCCGGTCAAAGGCCGTGTACAGCCGGTCGATGCTGCTTTCAAAGGTGAAGCTCACCTTTTTCCGTTCGGACAGGTCCCGGAACGAGTCGGAGACCTCGCGGGTAAAGGCCACCAGTTCGCCTTCGGATGGCTGCAGCTTCAGCTCGTGTTCTTCCATTTTCCGGAAATCCAGGAGCTGGCTTACCAGGTTCAGCAGCCTGCGGGCATTGCGTTTGATCATCTGCAGCTGGCCGGAAGCCCGTTCGTTCTTTTCCCCCGTCAGCAGCTGGTCCACCGGCCCCATGATCAGGGAAATGGGGGTGCGGAACTCGTGGCTCAGGTTGGTAAGGAACTTGATCTTCAGGCGGTCCAGCTCGCGTACCCGTTCCGCTTCCCGGCGTTCCTGTTCCAGCCGCTGGCGGGCCTGCAGCCGCTCCTGTTCCAGGGCGAATTTCCGCTTCAGCCGCTGGATGCCCTTGTGCCGCAGGTAGGCGACCAGCCCCGCCAGCGCCAGCACGTAAAAAATGTAGGCAGGTATCGTGCGCCAGAAGGGGGGATGGACAAATATTTTAATGGAGGTCTCCGCCGAATTCCAGGTGCCGTCGTTGCCGGCCCGTACGTGGAACACATAGGTGCCGGGATCGAGGTTGGTGTAGGAAGCGGTGGTGGCCGTTCCCACGTTGTTCCAGCCCTTGTCGAAGCCTTCCAGCTTGTAGGCGTACCGGTTTTGCTCGGGGGTGGTATAGTTCAGGGCCACAAAGCCCAGGGAGAAGTTTTGTTTGTAGTCCAGGTGGATCTCCCGGGCCACCGAAATATGTGCGGCCAGGGGACCTTTTTCGGAAGGGGCCACCGGCTTATGGTCCACCCGCAGTTCGGTCAGCAGGATGGAGGAGACGTTCTTGTTTTCTTTTTGCTGCCCGGGGTCGAAGTAGTTGAAGCCTTCCAGGCCGCCGAAGAACAGGGTGCCGTCCGAAGCGCGCAGGCCCGCTCCCCGCACGAAGTTGTTGTGCTGCACCCCGTTGTGGTAGGTGTAGTTGGAAAAAAGCTTTGCCTGCGCATCGAAGCTGCAGATGCCTTTGTTGGTGCTGGCCCAGATCTGCCCGCGCCGGTCCTCGGCCAGGGCGTATACGATGGTGCCGGGCAGGCCCTCTTTTTCCGAAAAGGTAGCGAAGCGGTTCGTTTTCCGGTCCCACCGGCTCAGGCCCCCGTTCAGGGTGCCGGCCCAGATGTTGCCCTGGCGGTCCTCCAGCAGCGACAGCACCGCGTCGGCGGCCAGCTGGCGGGTGCTCTTATTATAAATGGTGAATCGGCCGGTTGCCGGGTCAAGCACCGTGATGCCGCCGCCATGGGTGCCCAGCCAGATGCGGCCGTCGCGGTCTTCCACGATGGCCCGGATGTAATCGCTGCCGGGCAGCTGCCGCTCGTTGGGCCCCGAGGGGTGCGACACGTATTTGAGCACCAGCTGGTTGTCTGCATTGAACACATGGACGCCCTCGCCGTTGGTGCCCACCCAGATGTTGCCATGGCGGTCTTCGCGGATGGAGAACAGGTCATTGGAGGAGAGGTCTTCCGGGCGGGGGCCCCGTTTCAGCTGGCGGTAGGCGCCGGTGGCGGGGTCCAGTATAAAGAGGCCGTTGCCAAAGGTGCCGATATAGAGCAGGCCTTTGCGGCTCATTTCCAGGGTCAGGATGGACAGGCGATCCCGCCCCGCCTTGCCCTGGGGCTGCAGGGGAAACTGCCGAAAGACCTCGGTTTGCCGGTTGAACAGGCTCAGGCCGCCGCCGTCGGTGCCCACGAACACGTTCCCCGCCTTGTCTTCGGCAAAGGAGGTGACCACCGGGGCGTTGAGGCCCTTTTCGTCAAATACGTTGGCCTGCTTTAAGTGAAAGAGGTTCAGGTTCCGGTCGTATTTGTTGACGCCGCCCTGGAAGGTGCCCAGCCAGTAGATGCCGCCGTTGTCGATGTACACGCTGCGGATGGACTTGTCGGTCAGGCTGTGGATATTCCGAAGGTCGGGGGCATAGCGGGTGACGGCGCCGGTTTGGGTATCCAGGATATTCAGGCCTTCTTCGGTTCCCAGCCAGATGCGGTTGCCTTCGGTGGCGAGGGCATAAATATGGTTGCTGCTGAGGGCGTTGGGGGCGCCGTCGGCGGGCGTATAATCTATAAAGGTGCGGGCGCCGGCCCGCAGCAGGCGGATGCCGTCGCGGGTGCCTACCCACAGGTTGCCTTTTTGATCTTCCGCCAGGGCCAGCACGGAGTTGCGGCGGGCGGCAGGCGTTTCGCCGCCGGGGGCCAGCACCTGCTCGCAGCTGCGGGTTTGGGGCCGGTACAGGTACAGGCCTTCTTCCGATCCTACCCACATGCGGTGGCGGCTGTCTTCAAAGACGCAGGTAATGTTCCGGTTCGCCCCGGGCCGGCCGGGGGCCACCCTTACGGGCGACAGCTTGCCGGTGGCGGAATCCAGGATCGTCAGCCCGCCCCAGTGGGCGACCCATACCTTGCCCTCGTGGTCGCGGAAGACGCTGCGGATCACGCCGTTGTCGCCATTGGTCTCCATATCCAGGGGGTAGCGGGTAAAGGCGTCCTTCTTCCGGTCATAAAGGGCCAGGGAGCGGCTGTTGGCGCCCACCCATAAATTACCCGCCCGGTCTTCGTGCAGGGCCAGGATCTCGTTGGAGGGAATGCTGGAGGGGTCGCCGGGCCGGTGGCGGTAAACGGTAAAATTGGTGCCGTCAAATTTGTTCAGGCCGTCTTCGGTGGCAAACCACATCAGCCCCAGGCGGTCCTTCCGGATGTCGTTGATGGTATTGGAGGAAAGGCCGTCCTTGGGCCGCAGGGCCGTAAAATTAAGGGGCTGGGCTCCTGTGCGGAGGGCCAGTTGCAGCAGGCAAAAGCAGATGGTCAGGAATCGTTTCAGGAACATAGGGCGCAATAGCAAGCTTTAAAGCGGCGGGGGAAAACCGTTAAATAATCAACTGCAAATATATGTAATACAGACGGTTGTTGGCGAATGGAACAAATGTTTATCCTGAAGGGCTACAGACCGTTCCAGGGACGGGGCTAACAATTGTTCCATAGGTTTTAACATAAGTGGCTGCCCCGGTTGCAGGCGCTGACTACTTTTATTGCCGGAAGTGAAACCACGATGGCACTCCGGTTCCAAACGATTACTGATACAAAAAACTAAAAGTTTCTGCCATATGAAAAGAGTTACCTGACCCCTCCTTTCCGGAGTCCCGCCGCTCAGGCGCCCCTCCGATCCTTTTAATAGATGCACCTGCCCACCTTCCGGGCGAATCCTAAAACTTAATTCTAACCACAAGATGAATCAACGTAAACGAGGCCTGCCGCCCGGCGGGACCCGGCTGGCATTGAAATGCCTGATAGTAGCCAACCTCCACCTGCTGTCCCTTGTTCCCCTTTCCGCCTTTGCCGGCACCAACCCCCCGGCCCCCTGGGAGCAGCAGTCCCCCCGTTTTGCCGTTACGGTCAGCGGGAAAGTTACCAATGAAAAAGGCGAACCGCTGGCCGGGGCCAGCGTCACTGAAAAAGGCACGACCAATACCACGGTCACCAGGGAGGACGGATCCTTTACCCTGACCGTCAAAAGCGCCCGGTCGGTGCTGGCCATCTCTTATGTAGGCTATACGGTAAAAGAAATCGGCGTCGCCAAAGAGCTCACCGGCCTGCTGGTGCAGCTGGCCCCGCAGACCCAGGCCCTGGAAGACGTGGTGGTGGTGGGCTACGGCCGGCAAAAGAAAGAAGGCGTGGTGGCCGCGGTAAGCACCACCACCGGTGCCGTGCTGGAGCGCGCCGGCGGTGTTTCCAACATCGGCGCCGCCCTGACCGGTAACGTGCCGGGCCTCGTCACCATGCAAAGTACCGGCCTGCCCGGCGAAGAAGACCCGCAGATCCTGATCCGCGGCGGGGGTACCTGGAATGGTACGGCCCCGCTGGTGCTGGTGGACGGCGTGATCCGCCCCATGACCAGCGTGGACATCAGTTCGGTGGAATCCATCACGGTGCTGAAAGACGCCTCCGCAACGGCGGTTTTCGGTTCCCAGGGTGGTAACGGGGTGATCCTGATCACCACCAAGCGCGGCCAGGCCGGGAAGGCCTCTATCCGGGCCACGGTGAACACCGTCATGAAACGGCCTTCGAAGCTGCCCGGCAAATACGATTCCTACGATGCCCTGCGCATTCGCAACGAGGCCATCGAGTATGAGCTGGCCGCCTCTCCCGCCTCCTGGAACGAATACCTGCCCCAGGCGGTCCTGGACAAATACCGCAACCCGGCCAACCAGGCCGAGGCGGAGCGTTATCCCAACGTGGACTGGGCCAAAGCCCTGTTCAACGACCACGCCTGGGCCAACAACGCCAACCTGAATATCAGCGGCGGCAACCGGCTGGTGAAGTACTTTACCAGCGCCGATTACCTCTACGAAGGCGACCTGTTCAAAATATACGACAACAAAAGAGGCTACCAGCCCGGTTTCGGCTTTAAACGGCTGAACGTGCGCAGCAACCTCGACTTCCAGCTGACCAACTCCACCCTGTTCAAAGTGAACCTTTCGGGTTCGCACGGTACCCGGAAAAGCCCCTGGGGCTTCACCGGCAACCAGTACGGTCCCTGGATCGATGCCTACACCACGGCGCCGGACGTGTTCCTGCCCGTTTATGCCGACGGCTCCTGGGGCTACTACGCACCCAGCGAAGGCAGGGCCGAGAACTCTGCCCGTTCCCTGGCCATCGGCGGTATCCAGTACCAGACCACTACCCGCCTGAACACCGACTTCAACCTGGAACAGAACCTCGACATGCTGGTAAAAGGGCTGAAGTTCAACGGTATGTTTTCCCTCGACAACACCTTCCTGGAAAGCAACCGCGGTGTCAACGACCTGTTCAACGATACCCAGCGCAAGTGGGTCGACCCCGAAACAGGGGCGGTACTCTACCGGCAGGCCTTTGACGGGGTGACCAACTTCGACTTCCAGGAAGGCATCAAGTGGGCGTCGGCCCCCGGCTCTGCCACCCTGAGCCAGCGCCGTACGTTTTACCAGTTCCAGCTCAATTATGCCAAAACCCTGGCCGGAAAGCACAACATTACCGCCATGGGCCTGATGAACCGCAATATCACGGCAAACGGCAGCGAAGTGCCCCGCTACCGCGAGGACTGGGTGTTCCGTACCACCTATAACTATAATAACAAGTACACGGTGGAATACAACGGGGCCTATAATGGTACCGACCAGTTTGGCTCCGAAAACCGCTTCGGCTTCTTCCAGTCCGGCGGGGTCAACTGGATCGTTTCCAATGAACCCTTTATGCGCAACCTGAAGGCGCTCAACCTGCTGAAGCTGCGGGCTTCGTACGGGGAAGTGGGCAATGACGCTCCCCTCGGGAATAACCGCTGGCTGTACCAGACCCAGTGGGTCTATAACGGCAAGGCCCGGCTCGGGATGAGCAACGAGGCCGCGGAGCAAAGCCCCTTTACCTGGTATTATGTAGGCGCGGAAGGCAACCCGAACATCCAGTGGGAAGTGGCCCGGAAAATGAACGTCGGCGCCGACTTCGAACTGTTCAAGGGCCTGGTGCGCGGTAAGGCCGACATCTTCCAGGACAAACGCTCCAAGATCCTGCTGGGTACCCTGCCGGTTCCTTCCTACTTCGGTGCCACGCCCCCGGTGGTGAACCTGGGTAAGGTAAACTCCAAGGGGTATGAGCTGGAGCTGCATGTGAGCAAGCTACTGGCCAACAAGATGCGCCTGTATACCGACCTGAACATGACCCATACCGAGAACAAGATCATCGAGGCCGCCAACCCGGAGCTGCTGCCGAACTACCAGAAAAGCGAAGGCTTTGCCATCGGCCAGACCCGCAGCTATGTGAGCAAGGACTATTACCAGACCTGGGATGACCTGTATGCCAGCACCGTCCACAATACCAATGACGACAAGAAGCTGCCCGGCAACTACCACATCGTGGACTACAACGGCGACGGGGTGATCGATTCCCGAGATGAAGTTCCCTATGGTTTTTCCGGCGCCCCCCAGAACTCCTACAACGCCACCTTCGGCTTTGACTGGAAAGGCTTCAGCGCTTTCGTTCAGTTCTACGCGGTGAACAACGTTACCCGCCAGGTGGTGTTCAACAGCCTTGCCTCGCAAAGCCACACGGTGTTCAACGAAGGCACCTACTGGTCGAAGGACAACCCTACCGCCGATGTGCCCATGCTGCGCTGGCTCACCACGCCCGCCGGCTATTACCGGGGTACGCAGTACATGTACGACGGTTCGTATGTGCGCCTGAAGAACGCGGAGATCGCCTACACCTTAAGCGGCGGCCTGGTCAAAAGGATGCACCTTTCCAGCCTGCGCATTTACCTGAACGGCAACAACCTGTACGCCTGGAGCAAAATGCCGGACGACCGCGAATCCAACTTCGCCGGTACGGGCTGGGCCTCGCAAGGTGCCTATCCGACCGTGAAGCGTTTCAACCTCGGTGCTAACCTCAATTTCTAAACTACGATTATGAAAAATTATATAAAGATTGCTTTGGCCGCTGCGGTGATGACCACTTCGCTGGGACTCACTTCCTGTAAAAAATTCCTCGACCGGGAACCGCAGGCCATTGTATCGGATAAAGACGCTTTTAAGAACTATACCAACTTCCAGGGCTTTACAGAAGAACTGTACCACTGTATCCCGGATTTTACCAACGGCTACTGGACCAACTCCTGGAACTGGGGTGAAGACGAGATCCAGTCCACCGCCCGCGATTTCCACTTCGTGGTGAAGATCGACAACGGCGATTTCTGGGGCTGGCAGTCGCAGTTCGACGGCTGGCAGGCCGGCTGGATGGACCGCAACAGCAACTCCACCAACGACGACCGCTTTGCCAAGTCGCTGTGGAAGCTGGGCTGGTACGGCATCCGCAAGGCCAACATGGGCCTGGAAAACCTCGATAAGATGACCGACGCCACCCAGGAAGAAAAGAACTTTATCAAAGGACAGCTGCTGTTCTTCCGCGGCTGGTTCCACTTCCAGTTCATCCAGTATTTCGGCGGCCTTCCCTATATCGACCACCTGATCGCGGCCGACGAGAAAATGGAATTACCCCGGCTGAGCTACCACGAGAGCGCCGAGAAGGCAGCCCAGGATTTCCGCCAGGCGGCCGACCTGCTGCCGGTAAACTGGGACAATACCAAGACCGGCGAGCGCACCCTGCGGAAAAACCAGCTGCGCATTAACAAGATCATGGCCCTGGGCTACCTGGGTAAAAACTACCTGTGGGCCGGCTCCCCGCTGATGAACAAGGTGTCCACCGGCAACGCCTCCTACAATGCCGACTACTGCAAAAAAGCGGCGGCGGCCTTTGCCGAGCTGCTGCAGCTCACCGAAAGCGGGGAAGCGCCGTACAGCCTGGTGCCCTTTGCGCAGTATTACCTCAATTTTTATACGACCGGTCAAAACTGGGCCATGCCCGGCGGCACCGAAGCCATCTTCCGCGGGCCGTATTATGGCGCCAACAACTCCAACTGGGGTACCTCCAAGCAATACCAGCCGGCGCCGGTAATTGAAGGGGGCGACGTGAAGTTCCTGCCCACGGCCAACTACGTGGATAATTACGGCATGGCCAACGGCCTGCCCATCAAGGACCCCACCCAGGCCGACACCGAATCGGGTTACGACCCCCAGTACCCCTGGAGAGGAAGGGATCCCCGCTTCTACAACGATATCGTGTACGATGGGGTAAAAACCGTTCAGGGCGGTATTCCGGCTTCCGATGCGCCCACAGCGGGCAAACAGGATTCCATTCGCTATGCCAACCTGGCGACGAACGGCCTGTACCGCAACATCAGCACCGGCAGCCGCACCGGCTACCTGCTGTACAAGTTCATTCCCATCACCGCCAACAAGTACGACAACGGCTACAGCTATGATAAAAGCCTCAACATCCACCTGCCGTACATGCGCCTGGCCGATGTGTACCTGATGTACGCCGAAGCCGCCGCCATGGGGTATAACGCGCCCAACGGCAAAGCCGAAGGTTTTGGCAAAACCGCCGTGGACGCCATCAACGTCCTCCGCACCCGCGCCGGCGTAGGCCCTGTGGCCGCCCAGTTCCTGGGTTCGACCGAGGCGTTCCTGAGCGAGGTAAGGCGCGAACGGGCCGTGGAGCTGGCCTTCGAAGGCCACCGCTTCAACGACCTGCGCCGCTGGCTGCTGCTGACCCAAAGCCCCTACACCCTGAAAAAATCGCTGGAGTTCGACCGGGCCGGGGCCATCAACACGGCCAATCCGAAGGAGAACAAGGTGCTGAACCTGCGCGAAGTGACCATCCTGGAACGCAAGTTCACCGACAAGCATTACTGGCTGCCTTTAAAGAACGCCGATGCCAACATGTACCTGGAGTTCCGTCAAAACCCGGGCTGGTAAACCGGGACCTGTATCCCAAAACCTGAATTACTAAACGAGAAAATCACAATGAAGCATATAAAAACAGTATTGGTGGCCGGTATGGTTGCCGGGCTTTTCCCGGCTACCCTGTTCGCTCAGGATTCCACCACCATAAACACAGGCAGCGCTGCATCCAATGAAAAGGTGCAGGTTGCCTTCCGCAAGGAAGCAAAACGGGATGTGCTGGGTGCCGTATCATCCGTAAATGTCGCGGAGCTTTTAAAACAGAATTATACCACCTACAGCCTGGAGGGCATGGACGCCCTGGCGGCCGGCTTCAACGGCAACAGCATGTGGGGCATGGGCGGTTACCTGTTACTGATCGACGGCATTCCCCGTGAAGCCACCAACGTACTGCCCACCGAGATCGAGCAGATCTCCTTTCTGAAAGGCGCCGGTGCCGTGGCCCTCTACGGCAGCAGGGCCGCCAAAGGCGTGGTGGCCATCACCACCAAAAGGGGACAGCAGGGCAAAATCCAGGTCAATGTCCGGGCCAATGCGGGGGTCCATACGCCCAAGGCGTTCCCCAAATACCTGGGCTCGGCCGAGTACATGACCCTGTATAACGAGGCCCTCCGCAACGACGGGCTGCCGGCTATGTACAACGACGAAGCGATCTATAACCATGCTTCGGGGAAAAATCCGTACCGCTATCCCAGTGTGGATTATTATTCTTCGGACTACCTGAAAAAGACCTACAACCGCTACGATGCCACCGCGGAAATTTCCGGGGGCAATGAAACGGCCCGGTATTATACCAACATCGGCTACCAGACCACCGGCTCCCTGCTGAACTTTGGCCAGGGGAAAAACAACGGCTCCGAACGGCTGAACATGCGCGGGAACATTGATGTAAACATCAACAAATACATCAGCGCCAACGTGGATGCGGCCGCCATGTTCAACACCGGCAAGGGCGTGAACACCGACTATTGGAACAGTGCCGCCAACCTGCGGCCGAACCGCTTCTCGCCCCTGCTTCCCTTAAGCATGATCGAAGCGGACGACTCCCTGGCGCAGCTGCTGGTAAAGAACAGCAATAATATCATTGGCGGCCAGTATATGCTGGGCGGCACCCAGCTGGACCAGACCAATCCTATCGGCACCATATACGCCGGCGGCACCAACCGGGCCATCAGCCGCCAGTTCCTGTTCAATACGGGGGTGAAAGCGGACCTGGGCAATATGCTGAAAGGGCTGACCTTCCATACCGCCTTTGCCGTGGACTACGCCACTTCGTACAACCTGTCGTTCAACCCTACCTATGCCACCTACCGGCCGATCTGGAACAGCTATTCCGGCACCGACCGGTTCTCCCTCACCTCGAACAGCGGTGACAAATTCGGCGTGGACGGCAATAACGGTATCCAGAGCGTCAGCAACAGCTGGTACCGCCAGACCATCGCCGCCAACGGCCATTTCGATTATGCCAACAGCTTCGCCGGACAGCACCATGTCTCCGCCATGCTGCTGGTGAACGGCTACCAGCAATCCGAATCGGGTGTGTACCAGCGCACCACCAATGCCAACCTGGGCCTGCAGGCGGGCTATAATTTCAACCATAAATATTACGTGGATTTCAGCGGCGCCCTGGTCAATAGCGGCCGCCTTCCCGAAGCCAACCGCACGGCCTTTAACCCGACGGTGTCCCTGGGCTGGCGCCTCAGCAACGAAAAGTTCCTGGCCAACTCGCCCGTGGTGAACGACCTGAAACTGACCGCCTCGGCCGGTATCCTGCACACCGACCTCGATATCCCCGAATATTACCTGTACCAGGGCTATTATACCGGGGCGGGCCAGTGGTATGGCTGGAAGGACGGTACCGGTATCCAGGCCACCGAGTCGCGCCGCGGCGACAACCCGGACATGGTATTCCCCAAAAGGGAAGAAGTGAACCTGGGCGTGGAAGGATCGTTCCTCAACAACCTGCTCCGTGTGCAGGGATCGTTCTTCGTGAACAAAATGACCGGCATGGTCACCCAGGCTTCCGCCCTGTATCCGGCCTACTTTACCACCGGCTTCCCGTCCTCTTCCTTTATCCCCTGGGTCAACTCCAACGACGACAAGCGCGTGGGCTTTGACTTTGCCGCCAACCTGAACAAACAACTGGGAGCGGTGAACTGGTCGCTGGGCGTGATGGGAACCTATTACAATACCACCGCCACCAAACGGGCCGAGATCCCCATGGAAAGCTACCGCTTCCGCCAGGGCAAGGCCGTCGACGGCATCTGGGGCTTGGAGAACCTGGGCTTCTTCAAGGACCAGGAAGACATCAATAAATCGGCGCAGCAAACCTTTGGAACGGTGAAGCCCGGCGACATCAAGTACAAGGACCAGAACGGCGACAACATCATCGATATCAAGGACGAGGTGTTTCTGGGGAAAGGCGGCTGGTACGGCGCCCCGCTGACCCTGGGCGTGAACCTGTCGGCCAAATGGAAGAACCTGAGCTTCTTTGCCCTGGGCACCGGCCGGTTCGGACAGTTTGCCCTGAAGAACAGCTCTTATTTCTGGGTAGACAACCAGGATAAATACTCCGTGGTGGTCCGGGACCGCTGGACCCCCGAAACGGCTGCTACCGCCACTTATCCCCGCCTGACCACCGCCAACAGCGACAACAACTTCCGCTCTTCCGACTTCTGGATGTACAGCCGCAACGCCTTCGACCTGTCGAAGGTGCAGGTTTCCTACGACCTGAGCGGTCAGCTGAAGTCGAAAAAAATCGTGCGCGAGCTGGGCGTCTATGTCAGCGGCTTCAACCTGCTGACCCTGTCTCCCGAACGCGATGTCCTGCAGCTCAACGTAGGCAGCGCCCCGCAAACCCGATTGTTCAACCTGGGCGCAAAAGCTACCTTCTAAACCTGCCGTTTCACACAAAAAGACCTATTAAAATGACAAAAAATATCCTGATCGCCCTGGCCGCCACCCTGGCCCTGGGCGGTTGCAAAAAGCTGACCGATCCCGCTATCGAAAATTACCGGCAGCTTGATGAAACTACATACATACCCAGTGATGCCCGCTTTCCGTTCGGCATCCTGCTCAACGGCTACAACCGCATCCCCACCAACTCCTGGTCGTTCAACGACGTGGCGACCGACGATGCCGTTTCCAATGACCGGAACAATGCGTTCCTGAAACTGGCCAACGGGCAATGGACGGCCAATAACAACCCGCTGGACCAATGGACCAACAGTTATGCCGCCATCCAGTACCTCAACCAGATGCTGGTGGAGGCCGACAAGGTAAAATGGGCCACGGAAGAAGCCGCCAGCAACCTGTTTGCCAAGCGGATCAAAGGGGAAGCATATGGGTTGAGGGCCCTGTTCCTGTTCCACCTGCTGCAATCCCACGCCGGCGTGTCGGAAAGCGGCCAGCTGCTGGGCGTTCCCATCAACCTGGAACCCCAGGGCGCCAGCTCGAATTTCAACAAACCCCGGGCTTCCTTTGCCGATTGCATGAAGCAGATCTATGCCGACCTGGACAAAGCCGAGGAACTGCTGCCCCTGGATTACGATAACGTAAACAGTACCGGGCAGATCGACCCCAAGTTCGGTACCCTCACCACCGTACAGTACAACCGGGTATTCGGAACGGCGTTCCGCGGGTTCCTTACCGCCCGCATTGCCAAAGCCATCCGGGCCAAAGCGGCCCTGCTGGCAGCCAGCCCCGCTTATGCCGCCGCCAATGCCACCACCTGGGAACAAGCGGCCACTTTCGCCGCCAACGTGCTGAACCTCAAAGGCGGCCTTTCCGCCCTGGCCCCCAACGGTCTTACCTGGTATTCCAATACCTCGGAGATCGCCGGCCTGGCCGACGGCGCCAACCCGCCCGAGATCCTCTGGCGGAACAACTACGGCGACAACCGCGACCTGGAACAGCAAAACTATCCGCCCTCCCTGTTCGGCAACGGGCGGATCAACCCCACCGAAAACCTGGTGCAGTCCTTTCCCATGGCCAACGGTTATCCCATCACCGATGGGGCCAGCGGATACAATCCTAATGCGCCCTACGACAACCGCGACCCCCGCCTGAAGCTGTTCGTGCTGGTGAACGGCGGCACCGCCGGGCCGAGCAACACCGTCATCAATACGGCGGCCGACGGTCCCACCAACGATGCGCTGAACCGCGTGGAAACTTCCACCCGCACCGGTTACTACCTGCGCAAGCTGCTGCGCCAGGACGTGAACCTCAACCCGCAGTCGGCCAACAACCAGCGGCACTACAAGCCCCATATCCGCTATACCGAAGTGTTCCTGATCTATGCCGAAGCGGCCAATGAAGCCTGGGGACCCACCGGAACGGCAGCCAACACCCCGTATTCGGCTTACGATGTGATCAAGGCGATCCGCAGAAGGGCAGGAGTGGGCACCACCAACGGCGACCCCTACCTGGAAGCGGCCAAAGGCAGCAAAGAAGCCATGAGGGCGCTGATCCGCAACGAACGCCGCCTGGAGCTCAGCTTCGAAGGATTCCGCTTCTGGGACCTGCGCCGCTGGAAAGAGGCCCTGAACGTGCCGGCAAAAGGCACCAGCATTCAGGCCGGGAAGTTCAACTCCATCCAGGTGGAAGAACGGGTATTCCAGAACCACATGATCTATGGCCCCGTTCCCAACAACGAAATCCTGAAGTTTAACGCCTTGCAGCAAAACCAGGGCTGGCATTAATCAGGGCCCCTGGCAAATCTTGAATCTTATTAAAAAATTCCTTGAAAAATAAACGAATGAAAAAGCTTTTTATATCCCTTATGGCCCTGGCCGCACTGGCATCCTGCAATAAGGAAAAGGAGTTCCCCGACTACGATTACCAGACGGTGTACTTCTCCTATCAGTACCCGGTGCGCACCGTCACCCTGGGGGAGGATATTTTCAACACCGACCTGGATAACCAGCACAAAGTCAAAATCATGGCCACCACCGGCGGCGTTTATGAAAGCAAAAAAGACCTGACCATCGGCGTAAACGTCGATAACTCCCTGGTGGCGAACGGGCAGGTATTCAAGGGCTCCACCAACGATATCGTGGCCATGCCCGCCAATTATTATTCGCTTACCTCCAGCAGCATCCTGATCCCCAAAGGCAGCCTGACCGGCGGCGTGGAGGTGCAGCTGACCGATGCGTTCTTTAACGATCCGAAGGCGATCCGGAATTCCTACGTCATTCCCCTGCGCATGAACGCCAAGGGCGACGCCGATTCCCTTCTCGCCGGCAAGGACTTTATCCTCTACGCCGTCAAGTACGTCAATCCCTGGCACGGCAATTACCTGCGCCGCGGAAAGGATGTCCTCTCCGGCAGCGTTACCGGCACCACCGTACGGCACCAGCAGTACGTGGAAGACGACGAGGTGAAAAAATTGTCCACCCGCTCGATGCAGCAGGTGGAATTCCCCCTGGTGGTGAAGGATAAGAACGGCAACAACGTCAATTGCACGCTGCTGCTGACATTCGACGGCGCCGGCAAGTGCACCGTGTCGTCCGCCACTACGGGCATTACCGCCACCGGCAACGGGTCTTTTGTAAAAAGAGGCGAGAAGAACAGCTGGGGCAGCAAGGACCGCGACGCCCTGTACCTCAATTATGAAGTGGCCCTTACAGATATGCGGGTAGCCTCTACCGATACCCTGGTGATGCGCGACCGTGCGGTAACCATGGAAACCTTTACCCCCCAAGCCAAATAAACGAGCCGCATTAACCCAACTAACTCCGTTTTAAAATGAAACTACTCAATCAACTGACGATAGGTATTGCCACCCTGGTAACCGCCGCTTCCTGTGCCCGCTACGAGCCGCTGGACTTCCAGGTGCAAAAACCCGAAAGCATTGCCCTGCAGGAAGATATCGACGCCTACCCGGCGCTGAAAAGCTATATCAACCGTGCCGCCCATCCGAACTTCAAGTTCGGCGTGGCCATGAGCATCAATGATTACCTGGGCCAGGCGGTGAAGTACCGGCTTGCCAACAAGAACTTCGATGAGATCGTGCTGGACTACGCCATGAAGCATGGCGCCGTAGTGCAGGCCGACGGCAGCCTGGCCCTGGAGAATGTAAAGAAAATGCTGGAGTCGGCCAAAGCTGCGGGCATGTCGGTGTACGGCCATACCCTGGCCTGGCATGCCAACCAGAACGCGGCTTACCTGAAAGGGCTGATCGCCCCGCTGTCGGTGACCGCTCCCGGCTTTGCCAACGACCTGTCGCTGACGGGCCTGCAGGACGCTTCCTTCACCGGCTGGACCCGCACCAACAGCGGGGCCGGTATTTCGGTAGTGGCCGGACAAGGCATGGGCGCCGGCACCAAAGCCCTTCAACTGACCGCTTCCGCGGCTTCTTCCACACCGGATGCCCTGCAACTGGTAAGCCCCGCCATCCCGGTGCGGGCGGGCCGCAAATACGAGATCGTAGCCTACATCAAATCCGACAAGCCGGGCGAAGGACGCATTTCCTTTGAAGGCCTGCAAAACAACACCCCCAAGGTGGACTGGATGAAAAAAGGCACGGCCACCGAAACCTTTACCACCGGTATTTCCTGGAAGGAGATCCGCTTCCAGGTGAGCGATTTCACCGGCAGCAGCATCAAGCTCAAGTTTGACCTGGGCTACAAGCCTGGCGTTACCTATTACCTCGACGTGAACAACCTGTATGTATACGATACCCAGGGCACGCCCCTGATCACCAACCAGGTTGCCGGCGGCGACTTTGAGTCGGGCAGCGGCTGGGGCGGCTGGGGCGGTGCCTCTACCCGGGGCATTACCGCCGATGGCCTGGGGGTAAACAACAAAGGCAAGGCCTTTTTTGTCACCAATCCCACCAAAGCGGCCAACTACTGGGATGTGCAAACCACTTATTCCTTTGCCGAACCGCTCAAGAACAACGAAACCTACAACCTCAGCTTCTGGGTGAAAGGTACCGCCCCGGGGATCATCCGGCCCGAGCTGCAAAGCGCCAACTACTCCTCCAACGGCTTCGGCCAGGTGTCGGTAACCACCGACTGGCAGAAGGTAAGCCTTTCCACCACCGCTACCGCCGCCGACCGGAGCCGGCTGATCTTCAGCTATGGCGAATTTGCCGGAACGGTGTATATCGATGACGTGGTGCTGAGCTCCTCCAAAGCCGCCGGCGGCAGCACCACGGTGGAGAAAACCGCGGCCGAAAAGGACATCATCCTGACCGAAGCCCTGGAAAAATGGATCACCGGCATGGTCAGCGCCACCAAGGGCCAGGTGAAAGCCTGGGACGTAGTGAACGAGCCCATGGACGACGCCCGCCCTTCCGAGCTGAAAACCGCCGCCGGCCGGACCTCCATTGCCGCCGACGAGTTCTTCTGGCAGGACTACCTGGGTAAGGACTACGCGGTAAAAGCCTTCAAGGCTGCCCGCCAGGCCGGCAACCCCACCGATATTCACTTTATCAACGACTACAACCTCGAGTACAGCCTCGATAAAACCCGCGGCCTGATCGAGTACGTGAAGTACATCGAAAGCAAGGGCGCCAAGGTGGACGGCATCGGCACCCAGATGCACATCAGCACCACCTCCGACAAGGACAAGATCGCCGAAATGTTCCGCCTGCTGGCAGCCACCGGTAAGCTGATCAAAATCTCGGAACTGGACCTGGGCGTGGGCGTGAAGACCACCGAGGCGAAGGCCGAACATTACAAGGCGCAGGCCGACATGTACAAATACGTGATTGAAAAGTACTTCGAGCTCGTTCCTGCCGCCCAGCGCTACGGCATCACCATCTGGAGCCCGCTGGACAGCCCCGCCGGCACGGGCTGGAGAGCCGGCGAGCCGATAGGCCTGTGGACGGAAGCCTTTGTGCGCAAACAGGCCTATGCCGCCGTGGCCCAGGCACTGGAGAAAAATACCAAGTAAAAACCAACCATTCATTCGTACAACCATGACAGAAAACATTCCCGGCCCCTTCGGACCGGGATGTTTTTTCTCAACCCTGCACCGCCCGGGGCGTTTGCCCGCGTGCAGGATCCGCTAAACCATATAAAAACATGAAGCAATCCTATAACCGGATATTCGGACTTTTAAGTTTATGCCTCGGCGCTTCTTTCGGCGTTGCGGCGCAGAACAGCATTCCCCCTTCGGTTTCCCCTTACCAGCAGGTGAGCACCTATGTCAATCCCGTGCTGCCGGGCGACCATCCCGACCCCACGCTGCTGAAGGTCGGCGATGACTTTTATCATTGCGGCTCCAGCTTTCATTTTACCCCCTACCTGCCCATTTACCATTCCAGGGATCTGGTGCACTGGCAGGAGATCAGCAGGGTAGTGCCGCCCTCCAAGGCCGGCTTTGTTTCCGACAAGCCCTCCGAAGGCATCTGGCAGGGCGCCATCACCCACTTTTACGGTTCGTACTGGATCTATTTCTCCGCCGGCGGGCAGTGGTTTTCCAAGGCCTCGTCGCCCCAGGGACCCTGGTCCGAGCCGGTGCGGGTACAAACCAATCCGACCACGGGACCGCTGGGCTACGACAACTCCATTTTCGTGGACGATGACGGCAAGCCCTATATGGTGATCAAGAATATGCAGAAGGTCAACCGCCTGCAGGCCCTGGGCCGCGACGGGCAGCTGACCGATACGGTGATCAACCTCGACTGGATCAATGCCAAACAGCAGTACAGCTGGGCGGAAGGACCGGTGATGTGCAAGCGCAACGGCTACTATTACTATTTCCCGGCCGGCGATGTTTCCGGCGGGCAGTACGTGCTGCGGGCGTCGGCGCTGACCGCCGACTCCACCAAGTGGGAACGGCTGGGCGAATTTTTCAAACCCATCACCGACCCCCAGACGGGTTTCCGCCGCCCCAACCATATTGCCGCACCCGTACAACTGGCCGACGGCACCTGGTGGACCATCGGCCAGAGCTACGAGCGGCTGGGTACGGACGACTGGTCGGGTATGGGCCGGCAGACCTCCCTGTACCAGGTGATCTGGGAAGGCGACCGTCCCTGGGGCGTGCCCCCGACCACCGCGCCGGTGCTGAAGCCCGACCTGCCCAAGGGCGGTATTCCCTGGAGAAGCGTCCGCACGGATTATTTCGACGGCAACGGGCTGAAAGCCGGCTGGCACTTTTTGACCAAACGGGCCGAAAAGCAGGTATCCCCGGCGGCCAGGCAGGGCTGGCTGCGGCTGTTGCCCGACACGGCGGCAGCGCACCTGGTGCAAAAAGAAACCGACCATTACTATACCGCCCTTACCCGCTTGGCCCTGGACGCCGCCCGGCCCGCCGACAAGGGCGGCCTGTACCTGACCAACGGCAACCAGAAGGTGACCGTGAAACTGTACAGCGGCTACGACAACGGCAAAAAGATCATCTTCCAGCTGGATACGGCGACCCGCAGCCTCCCGAACCGTTTTGGCAAAGAGGTGTGGCTGAAGCTGGAACGGAAGGAGCACCAGTTGACGGCTTATTGCAGCGGCGATGGAAAGGAGTGGACGGCGGTAGGAGCCCCCATCAGTGCGGTGGCCCTGGACAAGACGCAGCCCAACTACAATTCCTGGGTAGGCACCAGCGTGGGGCTGTTTGCCGAAGGACAGCCGGCCGATTTTGACTTCTTTGTGTGCAAGGACGGCTTTTCGTGGCTGCCCGCCGCCGGCTGCAGCAATTATTTCGGCGTGCAAAAGCAGGGCCCCGACAAGGTGGTGACCACCACCTCCGATAAAGGAGGATGGTTCATGATCTCCGGGGTGGACCTGGGCAGCGGCGGCCGCACTGCGGCGCAGCTGGAGCTGCAGGCGTCCGCACAGGCAGATGGCAAGCTGGAGATCTGGCTGGACGACCTCGTTTCCGGGAAGCTGGTGGCCACCGTGCCGGTTCGGGCCACGGGAGGGGACACCAATAGGAAGGTATTCCGCCAGGCCCTGAAAAATGTCTCCGGGCAGCATGATGTGTTTGTGCGCTTTCCTGCCGGCAATGCGCAGGCCATCAAGGTACAGGCCTTGCGCTTTTTACCGGCCAAATAACAAGGGCAGATGGAAATATTTTGGGGTGCGCCGGCTGCCGGGCACCCCAAAACTATTTTTAGCCGCTACTGCGGCTTTTTTGTCGGGAACAGGTAGTTGACGTGGAACTGGAATCCCGTGGTACTTATGTTGTATATCCTGTAGTGATCCATAATGGTGGCGGGAAAATAAAGAAAGGAGGCTTCGAGCCGGTTCCGGTAGACAACGCCCACACGGCCCAGGACGTTCCGGGACACCTTCTTTAAATCAAAATAATTATCCTTGGCCGGGCCTTCTTTCCCGCTGCGCAGGTCCACCTCGCTATAGTAGTTTTTCGAAAAGCTGCTCAGGCTGTAACCCATGCCGGCACCCACCGGGATCTTCACCGCCGGCGAATGGTACACATTAAAGATCACCTGGGGATACAGGGTGATGGTGGACATCGATAATTCGTAAGTGGCCTGGTAGCCGGAGGGACGGGTGGTGGTCAGTTTCGAGCGGTTGGTTTGATACCCGCCTTCCAGCCGGAAAAGCAATTTACCGACATGGGGATTCACCAGCAGGTCCGCTCCCGCGGAAAACCGCGGACGGAGGGCCGAGGTGCTCTGGGTATTGGCCGCGAAGAAATGGTCGCCTGTAACGGCAAGCTTATTTTGCTGCAGGCCGGCGCCGGCAAAAAACCGTACCGAGGAGGGCTGCTTTGCTTTCAGGTGCTTTTCCTCCTGCTTTTTCATCCCTTCCATCTGGTAAACCACTTCTTTCAGCGCCTTTTCTTCATAGGGGACCGTCTCTATTTTATCCGCCAGTTTGGGGGTGTACAAACCCCGGGTATACAGGATGTTTTTCAGTTGCTGCTGAAAGGTTTTTTCCCGTACCAGGGCATCCGTGGAATAATCATCCAGCGAGGTGCCCTTATAAAATTCCCGGTACACCAGTTCTTCCGGCCCCGCCGCTCCTTCCTGGAGTACATAAAACCGTTGCTTGATCTTGTCGGCATAGGAATATAAGCTGAGGGATTTTCCCCGGTATAACACTTTCAGAAAGACAGTGGCGGTTTTCGTGGACGTGTCCCGGCCGCGGAGGTCACTCAGCTGGACCGGGTCCAGGCTTATTTTGAGCAGGTGGCGTTCATAGGCTTCTTTGTTCCGTACCTCGAAGGACCGAAGGGTAGTGGCATTGTATTCGGCGGCCCCTTCGCCGCTGGCATCAGCGCTGAATCTTATCCGTTCGGGGTTCTGGTTCCATTCCCGGAAATCGATGAAGCCCCTCAGGGTGTCCCCGGGGGAAGTGACGATATGCCCTTCCTGGAAATTTTTCTGTGCGGACAGCAGGAGGGGAGAAAAGAAAAGGCAGAATGGCAGCAGATGTCTCATGGTTGTTTTGGTTGTGTTTTAAATATAGTAAAAAAGCAAAGGCCGTTACCGGCCTGGTAAAAATAGCAGCGGGTGCTTTACGGCAATGGCTGCCTTGTTCAAAAGAGGGGCGGGAATGTTAAGGAAGCGCTGAAGATGCGGGGGATGGATTTACAATTGTGGCCTTTTTTTGTACAAACGTGCTCTCCCGGGCACCAGGCCCTGGCTACTTTTACCTGCTCCCGGAAGTGGAGCGCATCCACACCCATTTTTATCACAAAACCGATTGCCTTGCAAAGAATACTGAAAACGGTTGCCCAGGGCCTCGTGGCCACCCTTCTGCTGCCTTTTGCCGTTCAGGCCCAAAACCCCATTGTTCAAACTATCTATACCGCCGACCCGGCGCCTATGGTGCATAACGACACCCTGTTCCTGTATACCGGCCATGATGAGGACAAATCCACCTGGTTTACCATGAAGGACTGGCACGTGTACGCCACCACCGATATGGTCAACTGGACGGACCGGGGCGTGGGACTTTCGCTGAAAACATTCAGCTGGGCGGATAAAGATGCCTGGGCGGGACAGTGCATTTACCGGGACGGGAAATTCTACTGGTACGTGCCGGTGCATGCCAAAGGCGTGGGCATGTCCATCGGCGTAGCCGTTTCCGACAAGCCTACCGGCCCCTTTACCGATGCCCTCGGCAAACCCCTGGTGCATAGCGGCAACGGGGATATCGATCCGACCGTTTTCATCGACGACGACGGGCAGGCATACCTGTACTGGGGCAATCCTTATTTGAAATATGTAAAGCTCAATAAGGACATGGTCTCTTATTCGGGCGAGGTGGTGACGGTTCCTTTGAATAAAGAAGGGTTTCACGTACGCTATAAAGACGCCGATAAACGGCCCTCCGCCTACGAAGAAGGCCCCTGGCTGCACAAGCGGAAAAATTTGTACTACCTGCTTTATCCTGCCGGCGGGGTTCCGGAGCACCTGGCCTATTCCACCGCACCTGCCGCTACCGGGCCGTGGACCTACCGGGACACGATCATGACGGTCATCAAAAAAGGCGGGGCCTTTACCAACCACCCCGGGATCGTGGAGTACAAAGGCAAATCCTACTTCTTTTACCACAATGGCGCCTTACCCGGCGGCGGCGGGTTTACCCGGTCGGTTGCCGTGGAGGAATTCCGGTTTAACAAGGATGGCTCCATCCCCCGGATCCAGCCTACCGCCGGTATCGAAAAAGCGGTGGGCACGCTCAACCCTTTTAAAGGGGTAGAGGCCGAAACCATTGCCTGGGAACAAGGCGTGGAAACGGCAGCCGACAGCACGGGCAACATTTATGTGACCGACATCGATAACGGCGATTACATCAAGGTGCGCAGCGTGGATTTTCAAAAAGGGGCCACCGCCTTTGAAGCCGAGGTCCGCCCTTTGTCGGGAGGCACAATAGAAATCCGGCTGGGCGGGGTAGACGGGGCCTTACTGGGTACCTGCCCCGTTCCGAAAACAGCAAAAACCTGGCAAACGGTGTCCGCTCCCCTGCAAAAGGTGAAGGGGGTTCAGGACGTATACTTCGTCTTTAAAGGCGAAGCGGGTCCCCTGTTTGATTTTAACGGGTGGCGGTTCAAAAAATAAAAAGTTGCCGGCATCATTTCACAACAACACCAATGATCAGCCATATGAAAATCGTACGCAGTTTACTTGTTTGGGCAGCATTGCTCTTTTGCGGCACCACCGCTTTTGCGCAGGATCAAAACTTTTATGTCTTCCTGAGCTTCGGGCAATCGAACATGGAGGGCAACGCCAAATTTGAAGCACAGGATACTACCGGCGACAGCCGGTTCCGGGTGCTCGAAGCGGTGGATTGTCCCAACCTGGGCCGGGAGAAGGGAAAATGGTACACGGCCGTCCCCCCTTTGTGCCGGTGCCGTACCGGCCTTACCCCCGCCGATTACTTTGGCCGGACGCTGGCCGCCCATCTTCCTGAAAAAATAAAGATCGGCGTCATCAACGTTTCCATCGGCGGCTGCAAGATCGAGCTTTTTGATAAAGACCATTACGAAACGTATACGGCCACGGCGCCTTCGTGGATGACCGGTATGATCAAGGAATACGCGGGCAACCCGTATGCCCGCCTGGTGGAGATGGCAAAGCTGGCCCAGAAAGACGGGGTCATCAAAGGCATCCTCCTGCACCAGGGCGAATCCAATACGGGCGATACCACCTGGCCGCGGAAAGTAAAAGGCGTGTACGACCACCTGCTGCAGGACCTGCACCTGCAGGCCAATTCGGTGCCCCTGCTGGCCGGCGAGCTGGTGCCGGCCGACCAGGGCGGCGCCTGCGCCAGCATGAATAAAATTATCGGCACCCTGCCGCAGACCCTCCCCAACGCCCATGTCATTTCCTCCGCCGGCTGCACCCGGGCGGACGACAAGCTGCACTTCGATGCCGCCGGCTACCGGGAACTGGGAACGCGATACGGAATGAAAATGCTGGCCTTACTGGGCTACAAACCCTAATTCGTTTTAAACAGAAAATATATGAAAACACTAAAAAGCCTGTTGGTGGGCGCCGCCGTCATTTCCCTGTTGGGCGGCTGCTCCGGCAGCGGAAAGATGGGCCAGGTAAAACTCCGGAAGGCCCAGGGATTGAAAGACTACTACAAGGATTATTTTACCATGGGCGTGGCCGTGGCGCCCCAGTCGCTGCAGGGGGCGGATTCCGCCCTGATCGTGGAGCATTTCAACAGCCTTACCGCTGAAAACGCCATGAAGATGGAGCCCCTCCATCCCCGTGAAAACGAATACCGCTGGAAAGACGCCGACCTCATTGCCGCCTTTGCCCAAAAACACGGCATGAAGCTGCGGGGCCATACCCTGTGCTGGCACGCCCAGGCACCCGGCTGGATGTTTAAAAATGCCACCGGCGACACGGTTTCCAAAGCGGTGCTGCTGCAGCGCCTGAAAGACCATATCACCACCGTGGTGCACCGCTACAAGAAGGCGGTCTATGCCTGGGATGTGGTAAACGAAGCGATCGACGACAAGGAAAGCGTCTTTTACCGCCCTTCGGCCTGGTACAACATCTGCGGCGAGGAGTTCATTGCCAAAGCCTTTGAGTATGCCCATGCGGCGGATCCCAGGGCCGTTCTTTTCTACAACGACTACAATACCGAGAACCCCAAAAAACGCGAAAAGATCTACCAGATGGTGAAGCGCCTGAAAGAAGCCGGCGTTCCCATTCACGGCGTGGGACTGCAGGGCCACTGGTCCGTCAACAACCCCTCGCGGGAAGAGCTGGAAAAGTCCATCGAAATGTTTTCTTCGCTGGGCCTGCAGGTGCAGGTAACGGAGCTCGATGTGTCGGTTTATGCCGGCCGTCAGGGCGGCCAGTTGATCAACGGGCAGCGCCGGGATTCCACCAGTGCCTTTACCCCGGAGATGGAACAGCAGCAGCGGGAAAAATACAAGATGGTGTTTGACGTGTTCCGCCAGCACGGGGGCAAGCTCACCGGGGTGACCTTCTGGAATGTCAGCGACCGCTACAGCTGGCTGGACGGCCGCGGCCGCAAGAACTATCCCTTATTGTTCGACAAGGACCGCCAGCCCAAGAAGGCGTACTGGGACGTGGTCGGCTTTACTTCAAAAAAATAACTGATCCTATGCTTCGGAATATGATCCTGGGAGGCCTGTTGCTGGCCTCCCAGCTTTCCTTTGCCCAGACCGCTGTAAAGCAGGGCCCCAAAAGCGCAGCCCGGGCGGCGGAAACACCTGCCTTTTCTTCGGGAGTATATCCCAACCTGTTCCGGGAGGCCGGCTACAGCCAGGCTGATATCGACAAAAAACTGGCCCGGGCCTATTACGATGTGTTCGAGGGACCCAACCGGGTGTATTTCGAAGTGGGCGATTCGATGGGCTATGTATCCGACGTCAAGAACAACGACGCCCGCACGGAGGGACTTTCGTACGGCATGATGGTGGCGGTGCAGCTCAATAAAAAAGAGGTGTTCGACCGCATCTGGCGCTGGTCGAAAAAATACCTGCAGCACCAGCAGGGTCCCCGCGAGGGCTACTTTGCCTGGAGCATCGAGCCGAAAACTTTAAAGAAGAATTCCGAAGGCTCCGCCTCCGACGGTGAGCTGTACTACATCACCAGCCTGCTGTTTGCCGCCAACCGCTGGGGCAACAACACCGGCATCCATTATTACAACGAAGCCCGCCGCATCCTGGACGCCATGTGGCAGAAGAACGGTACCGGCGGTGTGTATAACCTGATCAATACTGAGCACAAGCAGATCACCTTTGTGCCCGAAGGGGATATGTACCACTGGACGGATCCCTCGTACCACCTGCCGGCCTTTTACGAGGTGTGGGCAGCCTACGCCAAAGACGGCCACGAACAGTTTTACCGCGATTGTGCCGACACCTCCCGGGCCTTCCTGCACCGGGCCTGCCACCCGGTAACCGGCCTCAATGCCGACTATACGGAATTCAGCGGCCAGCCCCATCCCACCCCGTGGATGCCGCCGGCCTTCCGCTACGATTCCTGGCGGGTACCGATGAACATGGCCATGGACTACGTGTGGTTCGGCAAGGACAAGGCCTGGCAAAAGGACTATGCCCGGCGCTTCCAGGGTTTTTTGCGCTCGAGGGGTATGGACACCTACGACGACCAGTTTAACCTGGACGGCTCGCGCCCCGACTTTATCCTGCCGGCCGGTACCGTCAAAAAGCTGCGGCATTCGCTGGGCCTGGTGGCCACCTCGGCTTCCGCCTCCCTCATGAACCGCGACGACCGAGATTTTGTGCACGCCCTCTGGAATGCCAAACTCGAACCCTATGAAGACGGCTACTTCGACCCGTATTATGACGGCCTGCTGTACCTCTTCAGCCTCATGCACCTGAGCGGGAAGTACCAGGTAATCCACCCATAAGTAGGTAGTGAATACTTAGCGCCGGTCCAGCCTTAGGCTCGACCGGCGCTTTATTTTGCATTTGCCGGCCGTTTTTATCAGAATGGCGTACCAGGTTTCTGGCTATGCTGCTAATGACAAGTAGGGCAAAGTGCTACACTAAGACTGTCATCTGGCTTAAGATTGTTGCCCCGAAATGGATCATTTCAGTCAAAAGTCTGATGGTTAAGCTTCTTATGATTAAGGTAGTATTCAGATGCTGTACGTCCCGCTAGGGACGTCTGGTGGGTAGAAGGGGTTCCATCAGAAGATCTCCGTCCCGCTAGGGACGGCTGGTAATTGCAGCCTACCAACCGTTCCTAATGGAACGGAGGCTTCAGGTTGAAACTTTTCTACCCATCACTTGTGCCTAGCGGCACAAAGCATCCCACTGCTGAAAGCCACTCCATGTCATCACTAAATTTTTCCCACCGCATGCGCATGTTCCTATATGGAGAGCGAGCAGGGTAGGGAACAGAACCGCTTAAAAATCTTTTGTAATGCATCGGCCAGCAAGGTTACCTCCCAGGGCTTTTCCAGGTACTGCTGCGCCCCCGCCCGGTAGGCATCGGCAACAATGGCCTTCAGGCTGGAAGTGCTCCAGAGCACCACCGGGATGTGGCGGTAGGCCGGGTGCGCTTTCAACTGGTGCAGCCAGTAAATACCATCCTCTTTCGGCAGCTTGTAATCCAGCACGATCAGGCCGGGCATCCGGTCGGCCATCGTTTCCCAAAGTTCCCCGGCATCGTCCAGCCACGTCAGCGCCGTTTGCGGCGCCACACGGTCCAGCGCTTCCTGAAGCAGGAAGCAGTCATCCCGGTCGTCATCAACCAGGAGAATACGAAAAGTCCTGTTGGTTTCTTGCATACCTGACGATTAAGACCTAAAGGTCACCCTGCCCGCCGGCAAAGAGGGGCACAAACCGTGAGAAGAAGGGAACGTTTGTGCAAAGCGGACAACGGTCCCGACCACCTCAAAATGCCGGAAATCCCTTATATAAGACCATAAGAGAACCCTGAGGGAAGGGAACAACGGTGCAGCCGGGGCCAATAGACAATTGTTCTCAAGGTTTGGACAAATGTGCCCTCCCCGCTCTGGCCCGCAGGCTAATTTTACCCTGTCGAAAAGGGAGGATGCCTTCATTATCAACTAATAACCAATTCTAAACAATGTTTCAATTGTTACAACGAAAACGCTTTGCCATTAACCTCCCCCTGCTGCTTTTCTTCCTTTCCCTGCTGGCGGCTGCCTGCCAGAAGGGCTACAAGGAATACTACGGGGGCGAAAACCCCAAAGGGGGATTTCTGTACAACAAGATCAAGGACAACCCTTCCTTCAGCCAGTTTTCCCGGGGACTGGAACGGGCCGACCTGGTCAAATACATCAACCAGGGCGGGCTGTACACCGTATTCGCCCCCACCAACGAGGCTTTTGACACCTACCTGAAGGCCAATAATTACAATACCATCGACGACGTGCCGGTAGACCGGCTCTTCACCGTCCTGAGCTTCCACATCGTCAACAACATGTGGTACTACTACGACCTCAAGACCCGTTTTGCCACCAACAAGCAGACCCTCTACCTTACCCGCAATAAAAAATTCCTGAATATCGATGTGACGGCCGCCGATACCATCAAGGCCAACGGCATCCCCGTGGTCAACAGCCTGAGGGACATCGACGCGGAAAACGGCGTGATCCACGGCATCGGCCAGGTGCTGGTGCCCCTGCCCAGCCTGGAAGACGTGCTCCAGGGCGACCCCGCCCTGAAGAACAGCACCTTCTACCGCCTGATGCAGGTGCTGGCCGACAAGGCCTACGACCGCTTCAACAGCTACGACAAGGACCGCGACGGCCAGCTCGACTCCATGTTCTACAAGGTGTACCCGCTGCTGACCAACGTGAATACCTCCATCGAGTTTAAGCAGAATACCGCCGTGGACAACCAGGGCGGCGACCCGGTCTTCAACACCATCCTGGTGCCTTCCGACGATTCGCTGAACGCCCAGATCGCCCCGGCACTGGCCCGGATCGACAATAACGTGACGGACAAGATCGCGGCCCTGTCGCCGGCCTACGTGGAAGCGGTGCTCAAATCCTACTTTATTTACGATACGTCCCGCACCTACAGCGCCGAAGCCCTCATCAACCGCCCGGCTACGCCCATCCTCCGCTCGGTAAACAGCGAGGCCCTGCCCGCCCTCTCGGACGCCCAGTTCCTGCGCAAGGACATCCCGGCCAGCAACGGCGTCATCCACCTGATCAACCGCACGTTCCCCGCTTCGGAGCAATTAAGGAGCGCCCTGGGACAGGCGTCGATGGACCCCCAGCTGTCGCAGTTCATGATGGCCCTTCAAAAGGCCGGCCTCATGGGCACCTATGAGAACCTGGCAAGGGCAGGAACGTACCTGGCGCCTACCAACGCCGCCTTTGCCGCCGCCGGCATCGATGCGAAGACCCAAACCATGTTTGGCAGCGGCATCAGCAATACCGACTTTGCCCTGCTGGTGAAGAACCACATCATCGAATCGAACCTGGCGCCTTCCGGCCTCACCGGCACCAAGGTCACCGCGGCTGCCGCCCCCTACCAGCTGGTATTCACCAACGGGGGTGCTACCGTCACCACCAACACGGGCCTGGTGGCCACCGTGCAGCTGCCCGAAGCGACCAAGGGCGCCAATAACGTGGGCTATGTGTACAAAGTGGACAAGGTGCTGTTCCCCAAATAAAAAGCCTCTATCCGAAAAAACGTATAACTGCTATCTGCTCAACTATTATCGAACTTGTCTATGAAGAAAATTGAACTGCTCACCAGGAGCCTGCTCGTCCTGCTGGCCCTCCTGTATATCGGGCATCCTGCGGCCTTCGGCCAGGGCCCTATCGTCATCAAGGGAACGGTTACCGAAGGGCCTTCCGGCGGCGGCCTGTCCGGGGTGACCGTGGTGGAAGTGAACGAAAACGACCGCCAGCTGGCCGGCGTCAACACCGACGAAACCGGCAGCTACACCCTTCGGGTGTCGGATCCGAAACACAAGCTGCGCTTTTCCTATATTGGTTTTGAAACGAAAACCGAGGCCATCGGCGGCCGTACGGTTGTCAATATAACGTTGGCCCGGGCGTCGAAAAACGACCTGGACGACGTGACCGTGATCGCCACCCGCAAGGATGTGTCGCTGGGCTTCGGCAACACCTCCAAGCGCGACCTGATCGGCTCGGTGGCCTCCATCAAGGGCGAGACCCTGTCCGAGCAGCCCGCCACCTCCATCGACCAGATGATGCAGGGACGCGCCGCCGGCGTGCAGGTAGTGACCAACTCCGGCGATCCCGGCTCGGGCGTGGACATCCGCATCCGCGGCGCCGGCTCCATCTCCGGCGGCAACGACCCGCTGTATATTGTCGATGGTATTCCCATCATCTCCACGCCCTTCGACCCCTCCAACGACAAAGGCGCCGTGGCCCGCATCAACCCCATCGCCGACATCAACCCCAGCGACATCGAGCGCATCGATATTTTGAAAGATGCCAACGCTTCCGCCATCTACGGCGCCCGTGCCGCCAACGGCGTGGTGATCATCACCACCAAGAGGGGTAAGAAGAACGTGACCAACATCACCTTCAACTCGCAGCTCAGCCTGCAGGCCGCCCCCGCCGCCATCCCCGTGCTGGACGGCCCGGCTTATAAAGTGATGCGCCTGGAGGCCGAGCAGCATATCGGTAACATCAACCCCTCCAACGCCACCCTGCAGCCCCTGGTGGACGATCCTGCGTATCCTTATTACATTTACTACCAGAGCAATACCAACTGGATGAAGGAGCTGCGCCAAACCGGCCTGGCGCAGGTGTACAACCTGTCGGTCAGCGGCGGGGGAGAGGCCATGCGCTACAACTTCAGCACCTCCTACACCAACCGCAAGGGCGCAATGGTCAATACCGGCAATACCCGCATGACCGGCCGCTTCAACCTCGATTATACCGTGTCCAAAAAGCTGCGCTTCTCGGCCAATATTTCCTTTGCGAGAAGCAAGGTGAACAACTATGCCGACTACGGCCAGGGCTCGGTGTATTATACCGCCCTCGTACGCAGCCCGGCCATGCCCATCTACGACGTGGACGTGAACGGCAACCCCCTGCCCAATTACTTTTCCCTGGGCGGCGTGCATACCGGCATGGACAACCCCATCGCCTATGCCAACAGCATCACCAACGATGCCTACAGCACCAACCTGAAGCCGAATATCCGGGCCGAGCTCGACATCCTGCCGGGCTTGAAATACACCTCCAACGCCTCGCTGGACTTCGTGGGCGAGAACGGCCTGCTGTTCCTGCCGCCCGATGCTACCGGCCTGATCTGGAACGACCAGAACTTCAACCGCGTGGACACAAGGGATTTCGAGCGCCAGCAGATGATCCTCGACAACCTGCTCACCTATACCCGGGGCTTTTCGAAGATGAAGACCAGCTTTATCCTGGGCAACACCTTCAATACCTTCAACTCCAACCAGCTGGTGGCCAGCGCCTACGCCACCGGTTCCAGCCAGCTGCAAAACCTGGGCTCCGCCGCCGGCTACCGCAGCCTCACCTCCTCGAAAGCCACCGAAACCATCGTGTCGGGCTTTGCCAAGGCCGACCTGGTAATCGATGATAAATACGGCTTCAACGCCACCATCCGCCGCGACGGCTCCTCGAAGTTCGGCGGCGCCAACAAGTACGGCAACTTTCCCTCGGTGGGCGCCTACTGGCGGGTTTCTTCCGAAAACTTCATGAAGTCGCTGCCGGCCGTTTCCGACCTGAAGTTCCGCGCCTCCTGGGGCCGCCTGGGCAACAGCGGCATTCCCAACTACGCCTACATCAGCCAGTTCTCTTTAGGCGCCAACTACATGGGCTATAACGGGGTACGACAAACGAACCCCTCGCTGAACGACCTGCGCTGGGAAACCAACGAAAGCACCAACCTGGGTATGGACCTGTCGCTGTTCCGCAGCCGCCTCAACGTGACCCTCGACTGGTACAACAAGGACACCAAGGACCTTTTATACACGCAGCCCCTGCCGGCCTCCAGCGGCCTGGGCTCCATCCTCACCAACCTGGGCACTATCCGCAACCAGGGCGTGGAGCTGGACGTGAACATCGACGTACTGAAAAAGAAGAAAAACGGCAAGGGCGTCAACTGGAACCTGGCGTTCAACCTGGCCCGCAACGACAACGAGGTGCGGTACCTGCCGGGCGGCTCGCTGGCCATCAACGCGGGCTACGCCAACTTTACCTCGCAGGTAAAGGCCGGCGATCCCCTGGGTACTTATTACGGCCTGGTGTACAAGGGCGTGTATGCCTATGACGCCGACGCCGTGGTACGCGACGCCAAGGGCGCCACCGTGTACGAGCTGGACGGGCAGACGCCCCGCATCATGCGGATCGGCAGCGAGACCGGCGAACTGTTCAAGGGCGGCGACGCCATCTACGAAGACTTCAACCACGACGGCATCATCAACGACCAGGACAAGGTGCTGATCGGCAATGCCAACGCCAATTTCTTTGGCGGCTTCAACAACTCCTTCGACTATAAAAACTTCGGCCTGCGCTTCTTCATACAATTCCAGGAAGGCAACAACGTGATCAACGGCCTGCGCTACTACCTCGAAGGCATGACCGGCACCGAGAACCAGGCCATCACCACCCTGAAGCGCTGGCGCAAGCAGGGCGACGTGACCAACATGCCGCGGGCGCTGCGCACCGACACCCGCAACACCCAGGCCTCCACCCGCTGGATCGAGGACGGCTCCTATGCCCGCCTGAAGTTTGTGACGCTGAACTACCGCTTCCCGCAGGCCCTGGTGAAGAAGGTGCGGATGAAGGGCATCGATGCCTTCGTTACCGCCAACAACCTGCTTACCTGGACCAACTATACCGGTGCGGACCCCGAGGTGTCCATCGGCTGGAACCCGGCCCTGATCGGCATCGACCGCGGCCTCACCCCGCAGACCCGGGGCTATACGCTGGGCATCAACGCCCGCTTCTAAGTGACGTCTTCAACTCAAAAACGAACGCATTCCATGAAAATCAAAAATAACCGCTGGATCACCGCCCTTTGCCTGTCCGCACTGCTGCTGACGGCAGGCGGCTGCAAGAAATACCTGAACCAGGTACCCGATGATTCGCTGACCCGCAATGAATTTTTCCGCACCAAAGCCGACGCCACCTCCGCCATCATGGGCGTATACGACGGGCTGCAGGCCTGCGCCGACAAGTTTTTAAGCTGGGGCGAGTTCCGGGCCGACCTGATCTCCCCGACCTCCAATACCGATGTGACCTATCCTTATTATGAATTATTCGACCCCCTGCGCCCGGCCTCGGACTGGACGGCGGTGTATAACCTGATCGGCCGCGCCAATATCGTCATCGAAGCGGTGCCGGACATCCCGGCGAGGGACAGCCGTTTTTCGGTGGAGGAAAGCAACGCCATCGTAGGCGAGGCCCTGTTCCTGCGGTCGCTGGCCTACTTCTACCTGGTACGCACGTTCAAGGAAGTGCCCCTGGTGGTGACAGCCCCCAGCAACGATGCCGTGGATTATTTCCCTGCCAAGGCTTCCGCGGATTCCGTGCTGAATAAGCTGGAAGCCGACCTGAAGGTGGCCGAAGCTTCGGTACCGGTGGAGTACGCCAAAAGCGACGAGACCCGCGGACGGGTAACGAAGGGAGCTGTCCACTCGCTGCTGGCCGACGTCTACCTGTGGCGCGCCAAATACGCCGAAGCGGCGGCTGCGGCCCAAAAAGTGCTGGACAACAAGAGCCTCTACACCCTGGTGCCCGGCGCCAGCTGGCTAAGCATCTTCGCGCAGAAGAATACATCGGAAAGCATTTTCGAGATCCAGTACAACTACGTGCTGTCGGAAAACAACAGCCTCAAAGGCAATTCCGGTGCCTTCAACATGAACAACGTGCTCTACGACATGTTCACCGGCGAGCAGGACCTCGTGCGCGGCGCCAACAACACCTATACGGCTATCGGCGCCCGCGTGTTTTGGAAGTACCGCGGCCTCACCACCGACAACATCGAGCGGGCCACCAACGATCCCAACTTTATCGTGTACCGCCTGCCCGACGTGATGCTGCTGCAGGCCGAAGCCCTGGCCCACCTGGGTCCCGACGAAAAGGCCGAAGCCGTCCGCCTGCTCAACGCCGTACGCGAGCGGGCCGGTCTTCCCATCTATGACAACTACGACGGCAATACGCCCCTGGGCCTGATCATCGAGGCGCTGCTGAAGGAACGCGCCATGGAGCTGGCCATGGAAGGCAAGCGCTGGTTCGACCTGGTACGGGTAGCCACCAACGAAAACAATCCCGACATCCTGGTAAGCCGCGTCCTGAACTCGCGTACGGTAGGGGAGCGGTCGCTGATCCGCTCCCGCATCATCGATCCGCGGAGCTGGTACCTGCCCATCGCCACCACCGAGATCCAGCGCAACAAGAACCTGGTGCAAAATCCTTTCTACAAATAAGAGCTCCTTTAAAACCGATTATTCAAGCCATATAGATTTTTTATGAGAAACAATAATATTTCATCCGTCGGTATCCGTTTGCGGGCTGCCCTCCTGGCGCTGCCGCTGGTGCTGCTGGCCGGCCTGCAGGCCTGCAAGAAAGACCGCTTCTCCTACCAGGTGAATGAACGACAGGTGCTGATGCTGGACATGATCCGGCAGGACACGTCGCTGAGCCTGGCCGTGCAGGCACTGGAAAAGGCGAAGATGGCGCCCACCCTCAACACCTATGGCCCCTTCACCTTCTTCGCCCCCGATAACAACGCCTTCCGCAAGCTGTTTGCCGTACAGGGCAAAAAAGGACTGGAAGACTTTTCAGAAGAAGAGCTCCGCACCATCATGACCTACCATATCCTGCCCACGCGCCTGAAAGCCTCGGAGTTTGTGCAGGGCCCCCAGGGCACGGCCACCGGCAGGGGCGATTTTATTACCCTCGACGTGTCGAAGGGATACAAGTACAATACGCTGGCCAACGGCGTCGCCAACGTGTACCAGACCGACATCGAATATGCCAACGGCTTTCTGCATAAGATGGACGCGGTGCTCAACCCGCCCACCCTCACCATCGGCCAGTTTCTGGAACAAAACCCCGACCAGTACAGCATTTTGGTAGGCGGCCTGCGCCGGGCCGGCATGCTGGATACCCTCACTGCCCTGACCGATGCGCAAAACAACCGCATCCGCCTGACGCTCTTTGCCGAAACCAACGACGTGCTGAAGGCCGCCGGTGTTTCCAGCTACGACAACATGCCCGTGGACGAACTGCGGAAGCTCCTACGCAACCACATCATCGCGGGTAGCAACTTCAGCTCCAGCTATACCAAGTTCACCCCCGCCCTGCCGGGCCTGAAGGTGGTGGAGCGCTGGGACAGCACCATCCTGACCCTCGACCGCCAGGACTGGCTCTACTTCAACCTGGCCGGCAAAAACCTCATCAACGAGACCGCCAACTTCGCCGCCAGCGACGTGATCATGCGCAACGGCATGGTGCACAATGTGGACAAGCCCCTGAGCTTTGACCCGCCCAGCAAGCGCACCCAGATCTACCACAAGTTCTGGACGGCCACCAATTTCGCTTACGGCATCCCGGGATTCACCTCCACCCAGCCCCCGGTAGCCAACGCCTCTTCGGGCAACTGGCGCTACTACTTCGAGGGCACCCCCGGCCATCCCCGCGGCGAGAACTTTTTGTTCATGAACGCCGACACCCCGGGCGACTCGCTGGTGACGGTGGTCAAAAACATCAAGAGGGGCAAATACCGCATTGAAATGAGCTTCAAGAACGGCAACCGCGGCACCTTCCAGCTGAAATGCGGCGACGACCTGATTGGTGTACCGGTCAACTACGGCAACGGCCTGCCCGTCAGCACCGGCTCGGTGCCCACCTTCGAGCAAAAGCTGGCCGTAGGCTCCTACACGTTCAAGACCAGCGGCGACCAGCGCCTGGCCTTCGTGTGCACGGTGGCCGGCGGCCTGAACGTGGAAGCCATGGTGCTGACCCCGGAATATTAGTGATCCTTTGAACAACCTTTCCCAACCATTACCCCCTTCAATGCTCCTTATGCTTTCTTCTAAACGCTATTCGATACGTACGCTGGTGCTGCTCCTTTCCGGCCTGGGCCTGAACCCGGCGCTGGCCCAGAAAAAGGCGGCCCAGGCGCCGACCCCGGCCGACTCCCTGGCGCCCGCTTCCGAGCTGGTGCAGGTCGGCTATACCTCGGTTAAAAAACAGGCCCTGGCCGGCGCGGTTTCCGTCCTCCCTGGCAATGCCATCAAAGAACGGACGCCGGTGTCGGTGGATGCCCTGCTGCAGGGACAGGTCGCCGGCGTTCGCGTAGTGCCCTCTTCCGGGGCGCCCGGCGCCGGGGCCCTGGCCTTTATCCGGGGCGCGGCTACCCTCAACGGCGGCGCCCTTCCGCTCTATATCGTGGACGGCGTGCCGGTAAAAGCCTCCCGCTTCAACCCTTCCCTGGCCCCCAATGCCGACAATAACCCCCTGGCCGACCTCAACCCCGAGGACATTGCTTCCATTACCGTGCTGAAGGACGCTGCCGCCACCGCCGTTTACGGCGTGCGGGCCAGCGGCGGGGTGGTGCTGGTGACCACCCACGGCGGTACGGCCGGCCGCACCTACCTGGACTTTTCGGGTTATTCGGGCCTGATGCAGGCACCTGAGACCGTTCCGGTCTTTGATAGCCATCAATACCGGGCGTATGCCCAGGAGCTGGCCAAGGCCAGCGGCCAGAGCGATGCGCAAATCAACAATGGGATTGGGCGCTACCTGCTGCTGTCCACGCCCGAAAACCAGAAGGAGCGCTACAACAACAACACCGACTGGCAAAAAGAAGTGCTGCGCAACGGCATCCTGAATAATTACCACCTCAACCTCCGCGGGGGTGATGCCGTGGCCAAGTACTCGCTGAACGTGGGTTATACCAAACAAACCGGCGCCATCAAGGAGTCGGACTTCAGCCGGTTCAGCACCCGCTTCAACCTGGATTATAAAGTAGGCCGGAAGCTGAGCTTCCTCAATACCCTGGCCTATACCAAGACCGATAAAACGCTTACCGACGAGGGCAACGCCTTCAATACCAACCCCCTGTACCTGGCGGCGCTGAAAAGCCCCGTGCTGACCGCCTTCCAGCAGGACCCCACCGGCACCAACCTGCGCGACCTGGACAGCGCCGATTATGCCGGCCGCAACAACCCTTACGCCGTCATCAACCGGATGAGCAACACCAACAATACCAACCGCATCACGGGCAAGGTGATTGGCCAGTACACCTTTTCGCCCCGCCTGAACCTAAGGGTGGGCATTGCGGCCGATTATTTCCGCCTGTCGGAAATGCGGTTCCGTCCCTCGGCGGGCTTTGTGCCCGAAGGCTACGTGATCCGGGCCTCCTCGCAGGGCAACAGCTCGGAGCTGATGATGCTGAACGAGAACAGCCTGAACTACAATAAAACCTCTAAATCGGGGCTGCATGCCGTAACGGCCTTCGTGGGCAATGCGGTACAATTAACCAACCAGGAAACCAAGCTGGCCCGGTCCATCAACTCCGTTTCCGACGAATTCAGCAGCCTCACCAGCAGCAACCCGCAGAACCTCGACTCCATCGGCTCTTTTTCGCCTTCCTGGAAGCTGTTGTCCTTTTTCGGCGGCGGGCAGTATGCCTTCAAGGGAAAGTATATCGTCAACGCCAGCCTGCGGGCCGACGGCTCCAGCCGGTTTGCCCCCGAACAGCGCTGGGGCTATTTCCCGGGCCTGGCGGCCGCCTGGCGCCTGGGCGAGGAGTCCTTCCTGAAGGACAAAACCTTTATCAACGAGCTGAAGCTGCGCGCCAGCTGGGGCATTACCGGCAACCAGGAAGTGGGCTATTACAACGGCTACAACATCCTCATCCCGGCCTCGTACAGCAATTATTCCAGCGTGCGCTTCGGCAGCCTCGGCAACCCCGACTTCCAATGGGAGGAAACCCGCCAGTACAACGCCGGCCTGGACCTGGAAGCCTTCCGCGGCCGCCTGGGCCTGAGCCTGGAGGTGTATGACCGCCAGACCGACAACCTGCTCAACCGGATCAACCTGCCCGGCATCAGCGGCTTTACTTCCTACGCCGTCAGCGAGGGATCGGTACGCAACCGGGGCGTAGAGCTGACCCTGACCGGCAAGGTGGCCAAAGGCACCTTCGGCTGGCAGACCGCCCTGAACGCGGCCTACAACAAAAACACCATCCTGTCGCTGCCCGACAAGCTGGCGCCCGTAACGGCCTGGGGCAACTTCGCCACCATCGCCCGTCCCGGCGGCTCCATCGGCGACTTTTACGGCTACAAGGCCACGGGCGTGTATAGCCGCACTTCCGACGTGACCCTGAAAAACGGAGCAGACAATGCCCGCCCCTTCCAGGGCGGCGACATCATCTTCCAAAACCTGGATGGCAAGGACGACGTGATCGACGAGAAGGACCGCACCGTCATCGGCAATGCCACCCCGGATGTGTTCGGCGGCTTTACCAACGTCTTTTCCTACAAGGGTTTTGACCTGACGGTGTTCGTGGACTTTGCCGCCGGCCAGGAGGTCTTCAACGCCCAACGGGCGGCACTGGAATCGATGTCTACCTGGGACAACCAGCTGACCACGGTGAACAGCCGCTGGCGCGCCGAAGGCGACGTGACCGCCATGCCCCGCGCCCTGCTGGGCGATGCGGTGGGCAACACCCGCTTTTCCAGCCGCTGGATCGAAGACGGCTCCTACGCCCGCTTCAAAGCTGTGACCCTGGGCTACAACTTTCCCCTGGACAAGGGCCCGCTGAAAAACGTGTTTAAAAATGCCCGCGTGCTGGTGACCGGCCAGAACCTGTACACTTTTTCCAAATACAAAGGCTTCAGCCCCGAAGTAGGCAACGTGTACAACCCCGTGGCCTACGGCGTGGATTACGGCAACCTCCCCCAATTAAAAACCTTTATGCTGGGCGTTCGCCTCGGCCTGTAACCAAAACTTCAAAAACATTTTGATATGAAAAATCAGTTGATGAACCGGGTACCGCGCAAAGCGTTGCTCCTGCTGCTGGCGGTGGTGGCGCTCGCGGCTACGTCCTGCCGGAAATTCCTGGATCCGAAGCCCAAGGACGTTATCCTGGACAAGGATTACCTGAACGACTACTGGGATGCCCAGTTTCTATTGCGGGGCGCCTACCAGGCCCTGCAGCCGATGGTGGACTATATGTTCGTGCTGGGCGAGATGCGCGGCGACTGGGTAAAACCCGGCACCGGCGCCGATAAGGACCTGCTGGAGCTGGCCGAGCATAAGGTAACGCCCACCAACCGCTACACCAACTGGAGCGTGTTTTACGACCTGATCAACCGGGCCAACTACGTGATCAAGAACGTACCCCGCATTCCGCTGGACGCCAACAATTTTTCGGAATTCAACCGGAAGCAGTACATAGGCGAGGCGAAGTTCCTGCGCTCGCTGGCCTACTTCTACCTGGTGCGCAACTTCGATGCGGTGCCCCTGGTGCTGGAGCCCACCGATTCCATTCAAAAGGTGGCCTACCTGCCGGCTATCGCCGGCGATTCGATCCTGAATTTCATTGAAAAAGACCTGAAAGACGCCTATGAAACCACCGACATCCAGATCTGGGTGCCCAACAGCTTCGATGCCGGCTTAAGGGTGAGCGGGGAAATGACCCGGGCACGGGCCACCAAAGGAACGGTTTGCGCCCTGCAGGCGGAAGTTTACCTGTGGCGCAACAAATACGCGGAGGCTGCCGCCGCCTGCCAGGCCTGGCAGAATACCGGCCAGTATCCCTTTATCCTCAACGGCACCACCGCCTGGTTCAGCATCTTTACGCTCGACAACCAGCTGTTCAATGAGCAGATGTTTCAGGTCATTTTCACCTTTGCCAGCCGCGAGACGTCCTCGCTGATGAAGCTCACCTCCAATGATCCCGCTTCGGGCGGCCAGTATATGGTGGCGCCTTCGGAAGTGGCGGTGAAATCCTACAACCCCAACTGGCCCAACAGCATCGGCACCTCCAACACCACCGACGAACTGTACCGGGGCTTTGGAAATTCGTATGCCGGCAGCGCGCCCTTTTACAACCGGGTGAACAGCAACCCCGTGATCTGGAAGTTCAACGGGCTGGCCACGGTCAAGCCGGCCAACGTGGATGTGCCGGCCAACGTACGGGCGCCCTACCAGAGCGATTACCGCTGGCACGTGTACCGGCAGGCCGATGTGTACCTGTTGTGGGCGGAGGCCCTCAACCGCCTGAACGATAAAGCGTCGGCTATCGCCCGGATCAACAGCGTGCGCAGCCGCGCCGGCATGACGATGCCCGCCAGCATCACCGCCACCTCCAGCACCGAAGCGATCGAAGACTTTATCCTGAAGGAGCGGGCCCTGGAGCTGGGCTTTGAAGGCAGAAGGTGGTTCGACCTGGTACGCATGGCCCGCCGCGGCCGGGTGCCGGTGCTGATCGATGCGGTCAAAAAGCGGGCGCCGGCCGCCCTGCACCCGCACCTGGAGGAAACCCTGGCGCAGTCCAAAAACTGGTATTTACCCTATAATGCCGAAGAACTGCGCCTGAACCCGCAGCTGAAGCCCAAGCCCTGATGATGTTGGTAGAAATAACAAAAGCCCTCCGGTTGCCTTGCGGCCGGAGGGCTTTTGTTTGTGCGGATGCTTGTAATAAAAAAAGCCGGCCCCTTGGGGCCGGCGGGCGTTTATTTGTTGCCGTAAGGATCGATGGGGATGATCCTCCCGTTGGCATCATAGGTCAGTTCGGTCACTTTAATGTTCCTCAGGTGGGTTTTGCCGTTGGAAAGCTGCGTATCGTGGTAAAACAGGTACCATTTCCCTTCGATGGGCACGATGGAGTGGTGCGTGGTCCAGCCGACTACCGGCTTTAAGACAACCCCCTGGTAGGTAAACGGTCCGTAGGGGCTGTCGCCGGTGGCATAGCAGATCTGGTGCGTATCGCCGGTGGAATAAGAGAAATAGTACTTGCCGTTGTATTTATGCATCCAGGCACCCTCGAAGAAGCGTTTCTGGTGATCGCCTCCCTTGAGGACTTCTCCTTTTTCGTCCAGGAGCACCACGTCTTTCGGCTGCCCGGCAAACTGCAGCATGTTGCCGCTCAGCCGGGCCACTTTCGGCGCTATGGCGGGGGCATCGTCCTGGTTTAAGTCCGATTTGGAACCCTGGTGGTCGAACTTCCCGTCCTTCCATTGCTGCAGTTGTCCGCCCCAGATGCCGCCGAAGTACATATAGTGCTCGCCATCCTCGTCGCGGAATACGGCGGGGTCGATGCTGCCGCTGCCGGGGATCGGCGCGGGCTGGGCTTTAAAAGGGCCCTGGGGCCGATTGCTCACGGCGACGCCTATGCGGAAAACGCCTTCCTTGTCTTTGGCGGGAAAGTATAAGTAGTACCTGCCGTTCTTATAGGCGGCGTCGGGCGCCCACAATTGCTGGCCGGCCCAGGGGATGGCGGGCAGGTCCAGGCCGATGCCGTGGTCGGTGACCTTTCCCCCGATCTTATCCAGGGAGAAAACGTGGTAGTCCTTCATGGCGAACTTCCCGCCGTCCCTGTCTTCGGTCATGGGGACTTCGATATCGTGGGAAGGGTAGATGTAGATCTTCCCGTTGAAGACATGGGCGGAAGGATCGGCCGTATACATGCCGGTCACCAGCGGTTGGGAAATGGAACCGTCAAAAGGGGTGTTGGCGTCCCTGGTGTTTTTGGCAGCTCCTGGTTCTTCGGGGGCTTTGGCCAGGCCCTGGGCCGAACAGGTGGCCATGGCCATCACCGAGGCAAGCGTCATGCCCAGTAAATGCTTATTCATGAAATTTTATTGTTTTAGTGGTTAAGAGCATACGTTTTAGCAGTGGTCAGGATGGTCCGGAGGCTGCGTGCAGCCTCCGGCTTTTACTGATAATAGCAGCGGAACAAAAGTATCAGGGCCACCCCTGAAGCAAGGGCAGCCCTGTATAAAAGAAGGGATGAAATGTTTAAGCAGCGGTGGTGGGGGAGGGGGGAAATTGGGATAAGATGGGGGGCGAGACGACGGGTGAGGTCTATTCCTCCTTCTTTTTCTCGCCCTTCCGCATTTTGGCGAGGTATTCCGAAGGCAGCATGTTGTATTTGGCCTTGAAGGATTTTGCAAAATAGTTGGGGGTGGCGAAGCCGGCGGAATACGCCACCTGGGCGATGTTCATGTCGCTTTTCTCCAGCAGGAGGGCGGCCTTTTCCAGCTTCACCGACCGGATGTATTCCACCGGGCTCTGGCCCGTTACCGCAAAGAGCTTGTTGTACAGCGAACCCCGGCTCATGCCCATATGCTTGCTCAGGTCTTCCACCGACAGCTGCGAGTTGGTCAGGTTTTCTTCCAGGTACAGCATCACCCGGCTCAGGAATTTTTCCTCTTCCGATTCCATTTCGATTTCCGGGGCCAGCACTTTGACCTGCCGGGTATAGGTGCTTTTTAAGGTGCTGTTCAGCACCAGCAGGTTCTTTACCTTGGCATTCAGCAGCTCCGCGTTGAACGGCTTGGTGATGTAGTCGTTCGCACCGGTTTCGAGGCCTTTGAGCTGGTCCTGCTCGCCGCTGAGGGCGGTCAGCAGGATCACCGGGATATGAGCGGTCCGTTTGTCGCCCTTGAGCTTGCGGCACAGCTCGATGCCGTCCATGTACGGCATGTGCACGTCGCTGACCACCAGCTGCGGGTGCTGCGACAGGGCTTTCTGCCAGCCTTCCTTGCCGTGGGCGGCCTCTACCACCCGGTACTGCGACCGGAGGTTGTCCTTGAGGTAAAACCGAAAATCCTCGTTGTCCTCCACCAGCAGGATGGTGGGTTGCTCCGCCTGCTCGCCCAGCGGGCTGGTAGCCGGCGCTGCTTCGGGGATTTCAAGGGCTTCGGGCGCTTCCGCCAATGCTTCCGCTTCCAATGCTTCTGCTTCGGGTGCTTCGGAGACCTCGATCATAGGTTCCGGCTGCTGTTCCGGGGCGGCCAGGGGCGTGAAGGGCAGGTGGAGGATAAAGCTGGTGCCTTTACCGGCTTCGCTTTCCACTTCGATGGTGCCGCCGTGCATCTGCACGAATTCCTTTGTAATGGCCAGGCCGATGCCGGTGCCCTGGTTGAGCACGGCGGCCGGGGTGGCGTGCTGGAAAAACCGGTCGAATATGCGCTCCCGTTGCTCCGGGGGGATGCCGATGCCGGTATCGCTGACCTTCAGGGTTACCCAGGTGCGGGAGGGGTCGGCAGGCTGGTGCACGCGGTCCAGCTCCAGGCGGATACGGCCGCCCTCCAGGGTGAACTTGAAGGCGTTGGACAGCAGGTTGAACAGGATGCGCTCGATCTTGTCGGCGTCGAAAGCCGTATGCAGGCGGTCGATGCGGCTTTCGAAAACAAAATCGATCTTCTTGCGCTCCGACAGGTCCTTGAACGAGTCGGACACTTCTTTCACGAAGGAAACGAATTCGCCTTCCGACGGGTGCAGCCGCAGTTCGTGCTCCTCCATTTTCCGAAAATCCAGGAGCTGGTTTACCAGGTTCAGCAGCCTGCGGGCATTGCGCCGGATCATCTGCAGGTGGCCGGAGGCCCGATCGCCCTTTTCGCCGCCGAGCAGCTGGTCCACCGGCCCCATGATCAGGGAGATGGGGGTGCGGAACTCATGGCTCAGGTTGGTGAGAAACTTGATCTTCAGGCGGTCCAGCTCACGTACCCTTTCGGCCTCCACCCGTTCCTGCTCGATCCGCTGTTCCGCCTCCCGCCGCTCCTGTTCCAGCCGCTGGCGGGCCTGCAGCCGCTCCTGCTCCAGGGCGAATTTCCGCTTCAGCCGCTGGATGCCCTTGTGCCGCATATACAGCAGCAGGCCGGCGAGGAGGAGCACGTAAAAGATGTAGGCCGGTATGGTGCGCCAGAAGGGCGGGTGAACGTAGATCTTGATGGAAGTGGCGGCCGTATTCCAGGCGCCGTCCTTGTTGCTGGCCCGTACCTGGAACACATAGGTGCCGGGGTCGAGGTTGGTATACGAGGCGGTATTGGACGTGCCCACGTAGTTCCAGTCCTTATCGAAGCCTTCCAGCTTGTAGCTGTACTGGTTTTGTTCGGGCGTGGTAAAGTTCAGGGCCACAAAGCCCAGGGCGAAGTTTTGCTTGTAGTCCAGGTGGATTTCCCGGGCCACGGAAATATGCTCCGCCAGGGGACCGCTTTCCGAGGGCGCCACCGGTTTATTGTCCACCCGCAGTTCGGTCAGCAGGATGGTGGAAACATTCCGGTTTTCCTTCAGCTGCTCCGGTTTGAAATAATTAAAGCCTTCCAGGCCGCCGAAGAACAGTTCGCCATCGGAAGTCCTGAGGCCGGCGCCGCGGACGAAGTTGTTGTGCTGCACCCCGTTGTGGTGGGTGTATTGGGTGAACTTTTGGGTGCGGGCGTCAAAGCTGCTGATGCCCTGGTTGGTGCTGACCCAGATCCTTCCTTGTTGGTCTTCCAGGATTTCGTAGACGATGGTGCCCGGCAGCCCGTCTTTTTCGGAAAAGTTCACAAAACGGGACGTTTGGGGGTCCAGCATGCATAAGCCCCCGTTGAAGGTGCCGATCCAGAGGGCGCCCCGGCTGTCGGCCAGCAGGCAGTGGAGGGCATCGCCGGGGAGATCGCTGTTGCCATGGTTGTACACCGAGAACTTCCCGCTGGCCGGGTCCAGCATCGCCAGTCCGGCTCCATAAGAGCCGATCCAGATGCGGCCCTGGCGGTCTTCCTCGATATCGCGGATATATTCATTGACCGGCATGGCGACCTCGCCGGCCGCCTTCGGGTGGGGCACATAGGTCACCCGCACCTGGTTGTCGGGGCCCAGTACGTTGACGCCGCCGCCGTTGGTGCCCAGCCAGATGTTTCCCTTGCGGTCTTCTTTGATGCAAAAGATCTCGTTGGAGTTGATGGCCCCGGGGCCGGCGCCTGCTTTCAGCTGGCGGTAGCCGCCGCCCGGCTCCAGCACAAAAAGGCCGTCGGTAAAGGTGCCCATGTACAAGCGCCCGTTCCGGCTCCGTTCCAGGGCCAGAACGGCCAGCCCGTCCGCGGGGCCCTTGCCGGCGGCGGTTACCGGCAGGTGCTGCAGCGCCCCGGTTTTTCGGTGAAACAGGCGCAGCCCGCCGCCATCGGTGCCGACGAAGATGTTGCCGGAGGGGTCTTCCGCAAAGGACGTGACCACCGACACGTTGCTGCCGTTTTCATCCAAGGCGTTGAGTTGTTTGAAATTGAACAGGTTCAGGTTCTTATCATATTTATTAACGCCGCCGCGGTAGGTGCCCAGCCAGGAGATGCCGCCGTTGTCGATGAGGATGCTGCGGACCGACTTGTTGGTCAGGCTGTAGGGGTTCCGGTTGTCGGGGCGGTGCCGGGTGGCCACGCCGGTGCGGGGATCCAGGATATTCAGGCCTTCTTCCGTGCCCACCCACAAGCGGTTGGCCGCATCCACCGCCAGGGAAAAGATGAAGTCATTGCTGATGCTGTTGCCGTTGCTGCTGTGCCGGTATGCCGTAAAGCCCTTTCCGTCCGGGTGGAGCCGGTTGAGGCCTTCCGTGGTGCCCACCCACAGGTTGCCCTGTTTGTCTTCGGCCAGGGCCTTGATCACATTATGGCTGATGCTGGACGGGTCCGCGTCGGCATGCTGGAACCGGGTAAAGGATCTTGTTTCCCGGTCGTACCGGAACAAGCCCGCGTTGGTGCCCACCCACATCCGGTGCCGGCGGTCTTCGAACAGGCAAAGGACTTTTCCCGTGGACAAAGCGCCCGGCCGGCCGGCGTCTACGGCAAACCGCTCGATCGTATTGGTTTTGGGGTCCAGCACCTGCAGGCCGCCAAAGTAGCCGATCCATAATTTGCCCTGGTGGTCGCTGCAGATGGCGCGGGTAATATTCCGGTTTTGCGAGGTGGTGGTGGGGTTGAAGGGGAAGTGCTGGAACACGTCCTTTTTGCGGTCGTAACGGCTGACCGCCCCGGCGACGCCGCCGATCCACAGGTGGCCCCACCGGTCTTCGTGCAGCGCCATGATCTCGTTGGTCTGCAGGCTGGTGGAGTCGCCGGGCTGGTGGCGGTACACGGTAACATGGGTGCCGTCAAATTTGTTCAGGCCGTCTTCGGTGGCAAACCACAGGAGGCCGTAGCGGTCTTTTACAATGGCATTGATGGTATTGGAGGAAAGGCCGTCCTTTGGCCGCAGGGAGGTAAATTTGATGTCCCCGTCCTGGGCCGGCGCCGGGACCGCCAGCCATAAGATACAGCAGCAAAGGAAAAGGAAGTTCTTCATCGTCATATGGCGTCGCTCGGAATCTATACTAAATTTTGGAGGATCCCTGCAAATATAACCCGGCAGGGGGGCAAAGAATGCTGCAAAAGGGGGAACAAATGTTCTAAACGGCGAAAAGGGAGCACTCTTTTCTCCCTTTTTCCCTGCTTTTTCCAAAAGTATTTACAAATGTTCTGTTTATTTCTACAAATGAACCCTTTCCGGCACGAGGCCCTTTCTACTTTTAAACCCTTCGGGGGCGGACTCCGCCCGCAATATTGGTTCGTTTAAGTTACAGACAAGCATGGACACGGAAGGGGTTTCCACTCCTTCCTCTTTTCCAAAACCTGTGGGAAGGAAGCCTTGAAGCGGCTGCCGGGGTTTTCGCAAAGAAGTTAAATTGACAAAAAATTCCAGAAAAAAATAAAATGAAAAAGAATAAGTTTCCATCCGTGGTCCTGAAAAAGCTGCCGCAGCTCCTCTTGTGGGGCGGGCTGCTGTCGGCCGCCCCTGCATCGGCGCAGGGCAATAAGGTCGCGTCCAAAGACGCCCCCCTCTTCAGCCAGTTTACGTACCGCGGCAACGACCGTATCTACAACGAAAACCCGCTGCAGCCCGGCGAATTTTATACGCCCGTCCTGCAGGGCTGTTATCCCGACCCCAGCATTACCCGCAAGGGCAATGATTATTACCTGGTGAATTCCTCCTTTGCCTTCTTTCCCGGCGTGCCCATCTTTCATTCCAACGACCTGGTCAACTGGAAGCAGATCGGCCACGTGCTGGACCGGCCCTCGCAGCTGAAAGTGGAAAAGTCGGGCATCTCCGCCGGCATCTATGCCCCGGACATCAAGTACAACCCCTATAACAACACCTTCTACATGATCACCACCCAGATTGCCGGCGGCATGGGCAATATGGTGGTAAAGACCAAAGACCCGGCCCAGGGATGGAGCGACCCCATCAAGCTCCAGTTTGCCGGCATCGACCCCGCCCTGTTTTTTGACGATAATGGCAAGGCCTACGTGGTGCACAACGACGCCCCGGACAAAGGAACCGAGCGCTACAACGGCCACCGGGTGATCAAGATCTGGGAATATGATTTGGAAAAAGACCAGGTGATCGCCGGCTCCGACAAGATCATCGTGGACGGGGGCGTGGACCTTTCCCAAAAACCCATCTGGATCGAAGGGCCGCACCTGTACAAGAAGGGCGGAAAGTATTATTTAATGTGCGCCGAAGGCGGCACCGGCGACTGGCACAGCGAGGTGGTGTTTGTCGGCGACAGCCCCAAGGGGCCCTTCCGGCCGGCCGGCAACAACCCGATCCTCACCCAGCGGCATTTTCCCAAAGGCCGGAAGGACCAGGTGAACTGGGCCGGCCATGCCGACCTGGTGGAAGGTCCGAACGGTCAATACTACGGCGTGTTCCTGGCGGTCCGCCCCAACGAAAAGAACCGGGTGAATACCGGCCGGGAGACCTTTATCCTGCCGGTGGACTGGAGCGGCGAGTTCCCCATCTTTCAAAACGGGCTGGTACCGCTGAAGCCCAAGGTGAAAACGCCCGGCGGCGTCACCAACCAGGCCGGCCAGAACGGCTTTATGCCGAACGGCAACTTCACCTTTACGGACAACTTTACCGCCGGCAAGCTGGATTACCGCTGGATCGGCATGAGAGGCCCCCGCGAAGGATTTGTCAGCACCTCCAAAAGCGGGTTAACCATCAGTCCGTATGCCGTCAACATCAAGGAGGCGGTGCCCACCTCGGCGCTCTTCCACCGGCAGCAGCACAATGCCTTTGATGCCACGGTGACCCTGAAGTACGCGCCCAAATCCGAAAAGGACCTGGCCGGGCTGGTGTGTTACCAGAGTGAAAAGTTCAACTACGTATTCGGCGTGACGAAAAAAGCGGCCGACTACTACCTGGTGCTGGCCCGGACGGAAAAGGGTGCTTCCCAGGTGATCGCCAGCGAGAAGATCAGCCTGCGGACGCCGGTGCAGCTGCAGGTAATGGCACAGGGCGACGAGTACACCTTCAACTATTCCACCGACGGGCAGAACTTTAAAAATCTCGGGGGCACGGTTTCCGGGGACATCCTTTCCACGGATGTGGCCGGCGGCTTTACGGGCAGCTTCATCGGCCTCTATGCCACGGCGGCCAATGACCTTCAGCCGTAGGAAGATTTGAGCACATACATCTCTTTTGGTTTTTTTTGCACGGGCAGTTCCGATTGGGGCTGCCCTTTTTCTGCGTATGTGCATTTGAGAAGTTCTTATGAATTGCGGCTTTTAGAGCGTCTGTTTTTTGAATTATTCCTTCGGTACCCGAAGGACAATATCAAATAAAAAGCTCTCTTAAAAGCATTAATTCATAAAGCTTTCCAGCAAATATTCACGACCAACAAACAACAAAAATGAAACCTATAGCATACTAACGGTAACGTATAATCCCTTACCAAAGCGGTAGGACAATCCTTCTCTAAGTTTGCCTAAATGTAGCATCCCTCCCGAAAACCCTGCTCTACTTTTACCTGCACCCCAACAATCCTGAAGGGTGCATTCCTCTCTTTTATTAACTATCAATTGCTCCATTATGAAAAGAACGTTACGTGCCTGCCACGTGCTAAAGGTCCTGCTATGCCTGTTCCTGCTGGCGGGTACCGTCGCCGCACGGGCGCAAACAAACCGCTACCTGCGGCGCCCAACCTCGCCTTCCAGCCCCATGTGGATCATCCACATCGACACCTGGAACTATGCCGACCCCCAGAAGATCATCGATATGGTCCCGGCCGACATCCGGCCGTACGTGGTGTTCAATATTTCCCTCTCCATCAGCCACGACGCCACTACCGGCAAGTGGAACCAGGTGGAATACGGCTATGAAACCGTCAAGTCCTGGCTCCGTACCTGTGCCGAAAACCGCGTATGGGCCATGGTCCAGCAATCCAGCGGCGGCTTCCAGCACTTTTCCGATTTCGACCTGGGCGTCTATGAAGAGCTGTACCGGGAATATCCCAACTTAATCGGTTTTAACTATGCCGAACAGTTCTGGGGCTATGACGATCCTTTTTCCGTCAGCTGGACCCAGCGCATGGCCCTGTTTACCAACCTGCTGAAATTGAGCAATAAGTACGGCGGCTACCTGGTGGTCAGCTGGTGCGGCAACCAGTGGAGCCCCAACATCAACCCCATGGCCATGATGAAACGCAATCCCGACTTTGCGGCGGCCAGCCGGCAATACACCCAGAACTTTATCCTTTGTGAAAAATACACCCAGCAGTCCTACCAGTCCGATATGGAAAGCCTTTGCCTGGGCGCCTACCTTTCCGGTTTCAGCGGGCAGTACGGCATCCGCTACGACGCCACCGGCTGGACCGACGCCACGGGCGTGAACGCCAACTTCACAATGGCCACCGCCGGGGCGCCCCACCTGGAGCACGTGATGCTGACCGGCGAAACCATCATTGACGGACCCGAAACCATCCCGGTGGAGCAGTCACGGGAGATCAGCGCCGGGCCGGCCACCGATGGCTTTACCACCCGGCGGTGGGAGTTCTATCCCCAGTTCTATAATGTGACGCTGGATATCTTCAGAAAGATCCTGGACGGAACGGTGCGGATTCCCAGCCGCAGGGAAGTGATCGACCGGACGAAGGTCGCCATTGTTCATGACGTGAATACCGGCAGCATCGACGACATGTACAGTACCCCCCAGACCCTGTTCGAAGGGCTCTACCGCATGGACGGCGACGGCAACCTCCGGGACAATAAGACATTTTTCAAAAAGTCGGGGCGCTACCCCACGGTACCCGTCGCCTTTCAGCTGGCGGATGCCGACGCCCGGTCCTTTGCGGTGCAGGTGAACCAGTCGGCCTATGGCAGCCGCTGGCCCAATACGGCTGCCAAGGTAGCCGAGTTCAACAGCCTGTTTCCGCAGGAATATACCGGTGATCTCTATGCGGGACGCCATGAGAACGGGTGGGTGGTGTACAACCCCTATAAGACCGGCCAGGCGGCCAGCGGGCGCATTCCCTTTCAATACAATACCTGCGACAGCATGGAGCTCACCTTTTCGCAGTACACGGCCGGCGTGGTCAAGGAAACGGCCCACCAGCTGAAATTTTATTTGAATAACTATGACAATGTCGTCAATACCGGCCTGAAGACCGATGTGATCAGGATCTACGGCAGCTCGGCGGAGCCTGCCTATACATTCACGGACCGGGGCAACCACCAGCCCAGCGAGGTGACGAAAAGCTGGTCGGGCGGCGTGCTGACACTGACCATCCGCCACAACGGCGCCCTGGACCTGGCGGTGAACTGTTCCGGTGCGGCTACGGGCCGCCGGACGCAGTACACCACCGCTTCCCTGCTGGCGCCGGGCATACCGGCCGCCTATACGGGACCGAGGCAGTACGAAGCCGAGTATTTCGATTACAAGAGCATTGCGGGCAACACCACCAGCGGCATCAACAGCGGCGTCAGCAGCTATACCGCCCAAGGGTTTTTACGCTTTGGCACCAATGCCGCTGCCGGCATCCGCAAAACCGTTACCGCCCTGCAGCCCGGCGCCTACCGCCTGCAAACGCGGTACACGGCCGTGGGTGGAGACGTCACCTCCGTGGACCTGTATGTCAACGGTGTCCAGGTGGCCACGCCTGTCTTTTCCCAGACCGCCACTACCAGCGCCTGGAACGTCAACGAGCAAACCATTACGCTGAAGGCCGGGGCCAATACCCTGGAGTTCCGGGCAAGCCGGGCGGGCTCCTTTGCCCTGAACCTCGATCATATCGTGCTGTCGGCTGCCGGCGGGGGCAACTACCATTTCGACCAGGATGCGGTCACCAGCGGTCCCGCCAACCCGCCGGCCCGCCTGGTGACCCTGCGTTCCGGTACGGCCGGAGTGGTGGCTTATACCGATGCGCAAAACTTTTCCAGCAACGGCTTCCGGGCCTATGGCGGCGGGGTGCTGAGCGGTACCGGCGTGGCCGACCTGGACCTGTTTCCTGTTGCCGCCAATTATTCGGTCACCTGGAAGGAGTATTATACAACGGCGGGCGGTAAGAAGGGCGTGCTGCTCCGCGCCAGCAATGGTGCCTGCCCCTATGCCGGCGGGATGAAGCAGGGCTATTTGTTTGTGGCTTCCTCCAACAGCGACCAGACCGTGACCCTGCAGCCGTATATTGCCGGCGCCGGCGGGCTAACGCCCCGGCCGTCCTTTACGTCTTCCTTTACGGTAGGGGCCAACACGGCCTGCTGGTACCGAGCCTCCGCTATCGGGAACACCCTGAAATTCGAATGCTCCCGCGACAGCATTCACTGGGAGGGCGGCGCCGCAACCACCTTTGCGGACGGGACGTATCCGGGCGGGACCACCCAGCTTTTGTGGGGTTTCGGGGCGCCGGACGGCTCCTGGATTGTCGATAACATCAGCTGCCAGGCGTCGTACCTGTCTGCCTCGAAGCTGGAGCTGTCCGGTTTCGCTTACCTGCAGGACGCGGGGCCGTCTGCCGGACAGGTAGTGACCGTCAGCGGCCGCTCGATGAGCGCACCTGCGGTAGTAACCGCCTCGCCGAATTTCGAGCTGTCGTTGCTGCCCTCCTCGGGTTTTGGGCCTTCGCTGACCCTTTCCCAGACAGCCGATTCTGTACCCGCCACCCCTGTATACGTGCGGATGAAAGCCGGGCTGCCCTCGGGGTCGTATACCGGCACCCTTTCCCTGAGCACGGCCGGCGCGGCGCAGGTGCATGTTTCTTTAGCCGGAAGTGTAAAGTTGCAAAAGGCGTATACGTTTACGGCGGATGCCGCCACCACCGGCGCCGCCAACCCGCCCGCCGCCAACATAACCGTAGCCGCCGGCAATACCGCCACCGCCGGTGTGGTAGACTATACCGATGCCGGGGGCGCCACCGGCAACCGTTTCCGGGCGTATAGCGGGGGGCAGCGCAATGCCACGGGGGCCATGGACCTGAACCTGTTCCCTGCAGATGCCACGGACTATTCTGTTACCTGGAAGCAGAGCGTGGGTACGGCCAATACGGATTACAAGGCAGGCGTGTTGCTCAGAGGTTCCGGCGAAGCAGGAACCGCCACTACCGGTTATGTACAGGGTCTGAGGCAGGGCTACCTGTTCATTGTGTATACCGCCAACGGGCAGGCGACCAAACATTCGGAATTCCGGGTGTACCGCTCCACTTCCGCCACTTCCCTGAATACGCTGGTGAATACTTCGGTCAACAGCCTGGTTCCTGCCGTGGGGCAATCCATCTGGTACCGGGCCACGGTTTCCGGAACTGCTTTGGTGAGCCTGAAGCTGGAATACTCCACCGACAGCCTGACGTGGACTACCGGCGCCACCGCCTCGGACGCCTCCGGAGCCTTCCCTGCAGGGGCCACCCAGCTGGTGTGGGGCCTGGGAACACCGAACTACAACTTTTTCCTGGACGATATTACCCTGAATGCCATCAAGCCTTCCGGGGTGCTGTCCTTGTCGGCGGACGCGTTGACCGGCTTGCGGTATCTCCGGGATGCGGGTCCTTCGGCCAGCCAGTCGTTTACGGTTTCCGGGAGCGCACTGCCCGACCAGGTAGTGCTGCAGGCCCCGGAGCCTTTCGAGATCTCTTTAAACGCCGGTTCGGGCTATGGCGCTTCGCTGACGCCGGCACAAAGCGGCGGATCGCTTCCGCAGACTCCTGTATACGTTCGCCTGAAGGCCGGACTGGCGGTCAATAATTACGAAGGGGCGCTTACGCTTGCCTATGCCGGCATCGCGGCCAGCCCCGACAAGGCAATTAGCCTGGGCGGCGCTGTCGTGCAGCCGGAGATCCTCGTGACCACACCCTCCGCCCTTAACGACCTGGGGTATATCGCGGGTTACCCTTCAGCGGAACGCAGCTTTACCGTAGCCGCAACTAACCTTTCCCAAAACCTGGAGCTCCGGGCTCCGGCCAATTTTGAAATCTCCTTGAGCCCGGGTGGGGGCTACGCCCCCGCGCTGACCCTGGCGCCCGCTACGGGCAGCATCGCTTCCACAACGATCTATGTGCGGCTGCAGCCGGGCTTGACGGGCACGGCTTACAGCGGGGAGATTGCCCTGGCTTCCGCCGGTGCCGCCGATCAGCGCATGACCCTCCAGGGTGCGGTGCAGGTGCAGGCGCTGACCGCTGTTTCCGAAACGGCTTTGGAAGGCTTTTTCTATAACTACTATGCTGGCGGCACTTCTCCGGAAAAGTCCTTCGAGGTTTGGGGCAACCCGCTGGCGGATGCGATTACCCTCACGGCGCCGGCGCATTTTGAAATTTCCCTGAGCCCGGGATCCGGTTATACCTCCTCCATCGTGCTGGCCCCGGCAAACGGGATGGTGGCACCGGTCACCGTCTATGCCCGGCTGAAAGCGGGCCTGGCCGAAAACACCTATTCCGGAAACATCAGCATTACCTCGAACACGGCTGCCGACAAGCAGGTGGCCCTGGGCGGTTCGGTTTCCTGGAGCCGGGTGTACGACTTCAGCAACGACGTGGCCACGACGGCGGCCACTCCCGGCACGACACCGGCGCTGAACATGACCGTGGGCCGGGACAACAGTGCGTCCGGTGGGGTAGTGGCATATTCCGACGCCGCTCAAAATACCAGCAACCGTTTCCGGGCGTACAGCGGCGGCAACCGCAACGCAACGGGCATCGTCGACCTGAACCTGTTCCCCTCCGATGCCGCGGATTATTCCGTGACCTGGAAGCAAAGCACCGGCTCCGTTACCGACTACAAGGTGGGCTGCCTGTTACGGGGCAGCGGTTCGGTGGGAACCGCCACCACGGGATACGTGCAGGGGATGCTGAACGGCTATGTGTTCATCGTGTACCATGCCGGCGCTGCCCGCACCGAGTTCCGCATCTACCGATCTACCACGGCCACTTCGCTCAACACGCTGGTGAACACCACCGTTGCGGGCTATGTGCCGGCCGTGGGCCAGTCGGTATGGTACCGGGCTTCCGCTACAGGCACGTCACCGGTAAGCCTGAAGCTGGAATACTCCACCGACAGCATCAGCTGGAATACCGGGGCCGTGGCCACGGACGCCACTGCCGGCGCCTTCGCCGCCGGGGCCACCCAGCTGGTATGGGGCCTGGCTTCGCCCGGCTACGATTTCTTCATGGATGATATTACGTACAATAAAGTGCCGAAGGCCCAGGCGGTCACCTTTAAGGCCCTGGCGCCCAAAAGGGTAGGGGATGCTGCCATAACCCCGGAGGCTACGGCTTCCTCCGGCCTGCCGGTCCGCTATAGTTCTTCGGATACGGGAGTGGCCACCGTGGTCGATGGTACCCTTCACCTCGTGGGACAGGGCACCGCCACCATCACCGCCGTACAAAGCGGGAACGAGGATTATGCCCCCGCCCAGGCCACGCAAACCCTGGCCGTGCTGCCCTGGAAGCTGTTGGTGCAGCACCTGGACGGCGATGGCGGCCAAACGGCCAACAACAACCTGCGTCCCTACCTGAAGGTGGTCAGCCAGGACAGCGTTCCGGTGCTCCTGAGTGAGCTTACCGCCCGCTACTGGATGACTACCGAAAACACCGGCCCTGTTATGGCCAACATCGACTGGGCGAAGATGGGTGCTGCCAAAGTGAAGGCCCGCTATGTAGGCCTGGCGGCACCCCTGCAGGGCGCTACCGGCTACGTGGAATACAGCTTCGATACGGCCGCCGGCCTGCTGAAGGCAGGCGCCCACTCGGGAGAGATCTTTTCGAAAGTGTACCACAGCAACTGGAAGGCCCTCAACGAGCTCAATGATTATTCCTATGCCGCCCACAGCACCTTCACGGCTCATCCGAAGGTGACCCTGTACCGCAACGGGCAGCTGATCTGGGGGGTGGAGCCGGCAGTTGCCGGATTGTCTGCCGCACGCATGGGCGTGCCGGAAGAAGAGGGGCAACCGGACGGTATATCGCTTTATCCCAATCCGGTAAACGACGTCCTGTATGTACGTGCAGGAAGCGTAGCGCCGGGAGCGGTCCTGGAGATCTATACGCTCACGGGCGTGCGGGTACACAGCACCCGGCTGGTCCGTGGTGTGCACACCCTGTCGCTGCAGGGCCTGGCTGCAGGCACGTACCTGGTGCAGCTGAAAAACGGCGCCGCCGTTACCACCAAAAAACTGGTGAAACAGTAGGCGCGGGGCTTTCCGGACTTCCATAAAAAAGAGGCTGTCTTTTCGGAGACAGCCTCTTTTATGCCAGCCGGGCAAACAATTTTATCCTTAGTTTCAACAAATAATCCCTTCCTCCTTAAGGGCCTATGCTACTTTTACCCTCTTTCAAATACCCTATTCACAAGAGAACCATCACCATATGAAAAGAATTCTTTTAGGACTGGCGCTGCTGGCGGCACCGGGGCTCTTTGCCCCCCTGGCGGCGCAGGAAGGCCGGGCGCAGAACCCCATCATTTTTGCCGACGTTCCCGACCTGTCGATGCTGCGGGTGGGCGACACCTACTACATGAGCAGCACCACGATGCATATGAATCCCGGCGTGCCGATCATGAAATCGAAAGACCTGGTCAACTGGCAGCTGGTAAGCTATGCCTACGATACGCTGGCCAGCATGGACGAGCTGAACCTGGAAGGGGGCAAAAGCACCTACGGCAGGGGCTCCTGGGCCAGCACCATCCGTTTCCACAAGGGCACCTATTACGTGTCCACCTTTGCCCAGACTACCGGGAAGACCTACGTATACAGCACGAAGGATATCGAAAAAGGACCCTGGAAGGTGGCGTCCTGGAAGCCGGCCTTCCATGACCATTCCCTGTTTTTCGATGACGACGGCCGCGTGTACATGATCTACGGCGGGGGCAAGCTCCGGCTGGTGGAACTCAAGGCCGATGCCTCGGGGGTAAAGCCGGGCACCACCGAACAGGTGCTCATCGAAAATGCCAGCGCCCCCTCGGGCGCCAATGTGGGCCTTCCGGCCGAAGGTTCCCAGCTGTTTAAAATCAATGGCAAGTACTACCTGTTCAACATCACCTGGCCGCGGGGCGGCATGCGCACCGTGGTGGTGCACCGGGCCGATAAGATCACCGGCCCTTATGAAGGGCGGGTGGCCCTGCAGGACCTCGGCGTTGCCCAGGGTGGATTGATCGATACGCCGGACGGCCGGTGGTTTGCCTACCTGTTCCGCGATTTCGGCGCGGTGGGCCGTATCCCGTACTGGGTGCCGGTAAAATGGGTCGACGGCTGGCCCGTACTGGGCAACGAAGGCAAGGTGCCGCAAACCCTGGACCTGCCCGCCTCCAAGGGCCTGATCCCCGGTATTGTAGCCCCCGATGAATTCAGCCGCCGCAAGGGCGAACGCCCCCTGCCCCTGGTATGGCAGTGGAACCACAACCCCGACAACCGCCTGTGGTCGGTGACCCAGCGCAAAGGCTACCTGCGCCTGGCCACCGGCAGGACCGACACCTCCTTCCTGCTGGCAAAGAATACCCTCACCCAGCGCACCATCGGGCCGGCCTGCAGCGGTTCCACTTCCCTGGACGTGGCGCATATGGCCGAAGGCGACTTTGCCGGCCTGGCCCTGCTGCAGAAACGCTACGGCCTGGTGGGCGTGCAGTACAAAAACGGGACGAAGTCCCTGGTGATGGTCAGCGCCGAATCGGAAAAGCCGGTGGAGCTGGAGCGGATCCCGCTTTCGCAAAAGACGGTGTTCCTAAAAGCCGAATGCGACTTCCGCGACCGCAAGGATATCGCCCGCTTCTTTTACAGCCTGGACGGGCGGTCCTGGACGCCCATCGGCGGACCGCTGAAGATGGCGTATACCATCCCGCACTTTATGGGCTACCGCTTCGGCCTGTTCAACTATGCCACCGAAAAGGCGGGCGGATACGTCGATTTCGATTTCTTTCATATAGAGGACCGGATTGCCACTACTCCTTAATCAATTCCTGAATAAGTTATGTTTTTAAAAAATAGCCGCCGTTACCTGCTCGGCAGCCTGTTGCTGGCCGGCACCCTTGCCGGTGCCTCCAACCGGGTGCTGGCGCAAAACCCTTTGATCCAAAACCAGTTCACGGCCGATCCTTCCGCCCGGGTGTTCGGCGACCGGGTATATGTGTATCCGTCCCATGATATCCTTTGCGAAGAAGGGAAAGGGCGCCCCGGCTGGTTCTGCATGGAAGACTACCACGTCTTCTCCTCGGCCAACCTGGCCGACTGGACCGACCATGGCGTCATCGTGCGCCAGGATAAGGTGCCCTGGGTCAATGACACCACCTACAGCATGTGGGCGCCGGACTGCATCTACCGCAACGGCAAGTATTACTTCTATTTCCCGTCAAGGGTAAAAGATACGACGCTGGCCAAAGGGTTTTCCATTGGCGTGGCCGTAGCCGATCAGCCAACCGGTCCCTTTACCGTGCAGCCCAAACCGATCCGGGGCGTCCGGGGCATTGACCCGGCCGTGTTCCTGGACAAGGACGGACAGGCTTATTTGTACTGGGCCGAAGGCCATTTGTACATGGCCAGGCTAAAGGAAAACATGCAGGAGCTGGCCTCGGAGCCGCAGGTCATTGCCAACCTCCCCGACAAGGGGCTGAAGGAAGGTCCCTACCTGTTCGAGCGCAACGGCCTGTACTACCTGACCTACCCGCACGTAGCCAACAAGACCGAACGGCTGGAATATGCCATCGGCAAAAGTCCTATGGGGCCGTTTACGCCTGCCGGCGTCATCATGGACGAATCCGCCTCCGGTTGCTGGACCAACCACCAGTCCATCCTCCAGTATAAGGGCCAGTGGTACCTGTTTTACCACCACAACGACCTGTCGCCCCAGTTCGATAAGAACCGGTCGATCCGGGCGGACAGCCTGTTTTTCCTGCCCGACGGCACCATCCAAAAAGTGGTGCCCACCCTCCGCGGCGTAGGGCTGACCGGGGCGCAGGCCGAAATACAGCTGGACCGCTACAGCCGCCTCAGTGACCGGGGCGCTTCCATCGCTTTCCTGGATCCTCAAAATACCTTCCGGGGCTGGAAGACCGTGCTGGAAGGCCCGGGCGCCTGGGTGCAATACAACAGCGTGGATTTTGGCAAAAAAACGTTCCGGTCGGTGGGACTACGGGGCCAATCTTCAACCGGGGGCACGATACAGGTCCGGGCTGGTGGTGCCGAGGGTCCCCTGCTGGCCGAAGTCAACATACCCAAAGGAAAGGACTGGGGCCTGGTGAAGGCATCTTTGCGCCTGCAACCTTCCGGAACGAAAAACCTGTTTGTCAGCACAAAAGGAGCCGGCCGTGTGGAACTGGACTGGATCCGGTTTGAATAGCTTTTCTGATGGTTTCAAGGGGAGCGGCGGGCGCCGCACACAGCCGCGTAAACAATTGTTATATAAGTTTCGACAAATGAGCCATGGCTGCCGGGGCGGGGTGCCTACTTTTACCCTCTTCCCGGAAAGCCTCCGGCCCCGGGTTTCGGACTGATGATAAACGACGCATAATGAAACACCTGATTGTTTGCCTGGTTACGTTATGGGCTGCCTTTTTCCAGAAGGCGATGGCCCAGGATCTTCCTAATATTATTACCGCTCAAAAGAGCCCGGGGGCGTTTGCCCTCGCGGAGGGCGGCGCCACCGCTTCCATAGTAGTGGAAGCCGGCGCGGACTCGCTGCTGCACAAGGTGGCCGGCCTGTTCCGCGACGACGTGGAACGGGTAACGGGCCAGCGGCCCGGCATCAACACCACTTCCGGGTCGGCCAAAAACATAGTCCTGGTCGGGGAGATCAGCCATTCGGCCCTCCTGCAGCAACTGGTCAAAGCGGGTAAATTATCGATCGCCGGCCTGAAAGGAAAGTGGGAAGGCTACCGCATCCAGGTAGTGAAGGCGCCGTTCAAGGGCGTGGACCAGGCCCTGGTGGTCGCCGGCAGCGACCGCAGGGGAGCGGCCTACGGCCTGCTGGAGCTTTCGCGCCAGATGGGCGTGTCGCCCTGGTACTGGTGGGCCGACGTGCCGGTACAGCGGAAGAGCGCGCTCTATATAAAAGCCGGAACGGTTCTGGCCGATGCCCCCGGCGTCAAATACCGCGGCTTTTTTATCAATGACGAAGCCCCTGCCTTAAGCAGCTGGAGCAAGGAAAAATTTGGCGGCTTTAATCACCGCTTTTACGAAAAGGTGTTCGAGCTGCTCCTCCGCCTGAAGGGCAACTACCTCTGGCCGGCCATGTGGGGCAATGCCTTCAACGCCGACGATACCCTGAACCCCGTACTGGCCCACCGCTGGGGCATTGTTATGGGCACCTCGCACCACGAGCCGATGGTGCGGTCGCAGCAGGAATGGAAACGTTTTGGCAAAGGCGCCTGGAATTACGAAGAGAATAAGGCCGTCCTCCAGGATTTTTGGAAAAAAGGTATCGAGAACAGCCGCGGCCACGAAAGCATCGCCACCATCGGCATGCGCGGCGACGGCGACGAACCCATGACCGAAGGCACCGCCACCGCCCTGCTGGAGCGGATCGTAGCCGACCAACGGAAAATCATCAGCGACGTTACCGGCAAGCCTGCCGCCCAAACGCCCCAGCTCTGGGCCCTGTACAAGGAAGTGCAGGATTATTACGACAAAGGCATGCGCGTGCCGGACGACGTAACCCTGCTGCTGTGCGACGACAACTGGGGCAATATCCGCAAGCTGCCGAAGCTGAACGAAAAACCCCGCAGCGGCGGCTATGGCATCTACTACCACTTCGACTATGTGGGCGGTCCCCGCAACTACAAATGGCTGAATACCAACAATATTGCCCGTGTATGGGAGCAAATGCACCTGGCCTGGGAATACCACGCCCGCCAGATCTGGATCGTGAACGTGGGTGATATCAAGCCCATGGAGTTCCCCCTTTCCTTTTTCCTGGACCAGGCCTGGGCCCCCCAAAAATGGAATCCCAATAACCTCCGCACCTACTACACCCGCTGGGCCGAATCCCAGTTCGGCGCCCCGCAAGCCGGGGAGATCGGCGACCTGCTGCGCCTCTACGGCCAGTACAGCGCCCGCCGCAAGCCGGAACTGCTGGATGCCCGCACCTACAATGCGGAGGAGTGGGACCGGGTGGTGGCCGAATGGAACGCCCTTTTAGGACGGGCCGAAGCGGTGAACGCCGCACTGCCCGCCGCTGCCCGCGACGCCTTTTTCCAGCTGGTGCTGCACCCGGTAAAAGCCCTGGCCAACCTGCACGAGCTGTACCGGGCCGTGGCAACCAACCGGCGCCTGGCCGACCGGGGCGACGCCCGCGCCAACGCCTTTGCCGACAAGGCCAAACACTTTTATGCAGCCGACTCCCTGATTACGTTGGAATACCACCGGCTCGCCGGCGGCAAATGGAACCATATGATGAGCCAGACCCATATCGGCTATACCTACTGGCAGCAGCCGCCTTTCCAGAAAATGCCGGAAGTGGCCTATGTGCCCCAGGGCGCAACCGCCCGGGAAGCGGCCAAAACGGAAGTGGTGTATCAAACCGCCGAACACCTGGTTCCTGCCACGGCGAAAGGTTCGGTATTTTATGAACAGGAGGGCTATGTGTCGCTGGAGGCCGAACATTATACCCGGGCGGTGCCCGCCGGGGGGCTGAGCTGGAAGGTGATCCCCGATATTGGCCGGACCGGCTCCGCCATCACCACCTTCCCGGTAACGGCGCCGGACCAGCAGCCGGGCAAGGGCGCCCGCCTGGAGTACGACTTTTACACCTATGATACCGGCAGGGTGGTGCTGCAGGCTTTCTTTTCGCCCACCCTCAACTTCCCCGGCGGCGACGGCCTGAAGTATGCCGTTTCCCTGGATGGCGAGGCGCCGCAGGTGATCACCCTCAACAAGGACGACAACGACGGGCGCGCCTGGGGCAGCTGGGTGTCGGACAATATTATCCGGAAAAGGTCGGAGCACCGCCTTCGGACCCCCGGCAGGCATACCCTGACGTACTGGCCCGTTTCCCCGGCCGTACTGCTGCAAAAGGTCGTGCTGGACCTGGGCGGCCTGCAGCCGTCCTACCTGGGCCCGCAGGAAACCAGGCGCCAATGATCCGTTTCCTTAAAAATTTTCATTAATCGTTCATCGTACAAGCACAAGCAAGCATTAACGGAGGGGGTTTCTACCCCCTCCTCTTTTTTTGCGGCTTCCGGATGGCGCTTGTTTCACCAGGGACTTAAAGGTCATTTAACCCTTTTCCATCGAGGATTTGAGGAATGCATTTTTCTACCCGGCTTACCCGGGTTTTGGATTGCTTGGGGGCGGAAAAGTGAAGGACGTAGGCCCGTTGCCGTCCCGGCGTCAACGCCTCGAAAGCTGCTCTGAGGGTAGGGTCTTCCGTTAATTTCCATTGGAATTCTTCGGGGAATACGAGGTCCGTGCTTTTTTTAAAGGCCACTTTCAGGCCGGCCTTTTCCACTTCGATGGCTTCATAGATAAAGGCTTTCAGGAGGGCTTCCTGTTCCTCGATTTCGCGAACACCGGTAAAGCGGGCCTGGCGTGCCGCCTGCACGTTTGCGGTTTGTTGAATAAGCATACCCTGGGCATCCTGTAACAGGGCGCCTTTGAAAAACAACAGGGCGCAGTATGCTTTAAAATCATGGATCAGCACGATGTTCTTTCCCTGGAACGTATAGGCCGGAACGCCCCACTTCAATTCTTCCGACAGCCCGCAGTCCAGCACGATCGTTCTCAGGGCGTTGATCGCTTCCTGCCACTTTCCTTCATTGTTAAAATAAAAATCAACCTTAGGGTTCATGGTCGTCATTGTTTAAGCGCTTGTGTGCGCCAATGATAATGAATTTCCTGCGACAGGCAGGGGCAAAAAAAAGGGCCCGAATAGAAATTCAGCCCCGTATTAAATCCAATATCCTATGAAAAACCAGGGCGAAAATAGGCAGGCCCCGGCTTATAAAAAAGTATATGCGTGTCCGGAAGACACCATTAGCATCATTTTAACGAACGGAAGAGCAGTTGCACCTGCCGCAGGCCCGAAGGCTCCAGGGCATCCTGTGGCGTGGCGATCAGCGGATAAGCATACGTGATGCGCTTTTCCTCCGGTAACCCGGCATCGTAGATCATCCGGTTCATCAGGGAATTGGCCACGTGGATCTCGATTTCATTTTCCCCCTTCCGTACATACTTTGAAATCTCCAGCTGCCAGGGCGAACACCACACTACCCCGGCTTCCTGCCCGTTGACCCGCACCCGGGCAATGAAACGAGGGTTGCCCAAATCCAGGTAGACCCGGTCGCCGCCGGGATCCAGCGACAGCGTCTTTTTGTAGACCGCCGTTCCGGAATAATATTTTATTTGGGGCTCGTCCTGCTGGGTCCAGTCCACGAGGCGCGGAAAGCTGCGTTCGCCCGGCCCGCCCATCTTTTCATCGAAATACACCTTCCAGGGGCCCTCCACCACTTCGGCCCGGTCCGCGGCGCCGGGCCGGGAGGGGAGCGGCTCCGCTTTGTCCGTAACCACCACGAAGCCCGATTCCCGGGCCGCCAGCCCCAGGCGGACCGTTACCGTTTGTCCATCCGAACGAACGGTCGGGAGGGCGAAGCGCTCGCCCGTTACGCCGTTCCAGAACTGCACCTGTTTGCCCGTAGCGGCAAAGGTAAACAGCTGGTCTTCCGGGGCATCTTTGTGGTTGTCCAGGAAATACAGGTCGCCATCGGGCAGGCGGCGGTGGGCAAAGTAAATTTTGGCGCTTTTCGTATCCCCTTTTTCCAGGGCCACATCCGGCAACAGGCCGGCCTGCTGCATCGCTTCCGCCAGCGTGCCGCCCCAGTACACCGTTCCTTTTCCATACGCCTGCACGCCCTGGCTGCCCGGAACCTTTCCCCACAGGGCATCGGCCAGCCGCTGGTATTCCGCATCTTTTTGCCGGTCCCTGCCCGACCCGGAGCGGGCCGGTTTGGGCCCGTACACGTTGGCGCCCTGTTGCACGAGGGCGGCGATCTTGCGCAGGGCGTCCAGGGTGAGGTCGCCGTTGCGGGGCAGCACCATCAGTTGGTAGTCCACGCCGTCGGGCAGCACGATCCTTCCCGGGCGGGCCTGCATGCGCGTGAGCAGGGCGTCGGTGGTGCAGGCATCGAAGTCAAAGCCGCCGGGGATATCGGGCAGCCGGTAGGTGAGGATCTTTACGGGGGCATTTTCGCCCAGGTACACGCACAGGCCGGCCACGGGGCGGCCCTGCCGCATCAGGTAGGCGACCCGGGACTGGTAGTCCCAAAAGGGGCGGCTGTAGGGCCACCAGCTGTTGTTGCGGTTGATGGCATAGTGCCGGCCCCCGCCGGTGCTGCCCGGCAGCTTGTTGAGCCAGGGCTGGTAGGCCGAGGCGCAGACCACGAATTCGTTGATGCCGAAGGCATAGGCGTAGTCGGCCAGGGATTTCAGGTCGGCCGGCGAGGCGCTGTACCGGGCATCGGTATACGCCTCCCCGGAAGCAATGGGCTTGCCGTAGAGGTGGGCGGCGGAGGCGCTTTCCTTGATGTCGTAGTTGCCGTCGGGATGGATGGCCCAGAACTCTCCCTGCGGTTTCGCTACTTTGCTTTTCGCAAAAATCGGGTCGCCGGGGATGCAGAGGGCGTTGCCGATGGCCTGGGCGGTGAAGGTGAGGCCCTTCCCGCGGCAGAGGCGGTCGAAGGTGCCGTAATAGTTGTCGGCCATCAGGTCGGCGATGTTGCGGCGTACGTCGAAGAGGAAGCCGTCCGATTCGCGTACGCCGTTCACCACGTAGCCCGCCAGGGCAGGCAGGTAGGGCAGGGGATCGTACTGCCGGCGCAACCGGAACTCCTCCATAAAGTTGTCCGTCCAGTTTTGTGCGCCGGCTTCATGGCTGTCCATGGCCACACCCGATATGCTGCCGCTATGGGTAACCGTTAGGGAGTCCACGATTTTCTCCACGTAGTTTTTCCAGTGCAGTTCGGCGGCCCTTGCCGACAGCTTATCGCATTCCTTCCCGATCAGGTTCTTCCGCCCGTGCTTGATGGAAGCGCCCGTGGGCACGTAGGCGAACCGCATCACCATCCAGTTGCCGGGAGGGGCGTCCCAGATTAGGTTGCCTAGAGTATCCATCTTGCCGGTAAGGTTGATGATGCTGCGGGCGTCGATGGCCTCCGGGCGGCTATACGCAGGCGTTCGATCCGCCTCGATATACTCGGAGAACAGGCCTGCCTTTTCTTCCCACTGGTCGAGTTTTGCGGCGGAGTGCAGCACGATGGGGCCGATGCGGAGGTCGCGGTTTTTTTCGCCGCTTTCCCACCAGTCGTGGAAATGCAGCCGGAAGTATTTGGCCGTTACCGGGGCAAAGGAAATGGTTTTCTGGCGCCAGCTTTCATGGGCGCGGTAAATGGGTTTGAGGTCGCAGACCTTTTCGTAATGGATCCCGTCGGCCGACGCTTCCAGCTGTCCCAGGTCGGGCAGGAGGCGGTAACCGGTGCCCACGAAGGTGGGGCCGGGCGGGCCGGGTACATTGGTGGCGCTGGAGGTGGCCTTGCCCTTGGGTTGTACTTCGTAGGTAATGCTGCGGGCTTCGAAGGTTTTGGGGAATTCCAGGTTGATATAAATGCCTTCCTCTTTGGGGGCGATGGTCGTCAGCGTGGCGGCCCTGGGGTGGAATAGCTTTTCCAGGTCCACGCCTTCGGCGTTGGAGGAAAGGCGGACCCCTTCGGTAGCCGAGCTGGTGCCTGCTCCCGCGGGGGCGGGAAAGGCCAGTACGGCCACGTCGCGGTAAAAGTTATAGGTGTTGGTGGGTGCTTCCAGCCGGCCCGTGAAGCGGCCGCCGCCCCGGACGAGGGTTTCGGTGGCCGTGAGTCGCTTCATGCTGTTTTCGTGGTCGATCCAGGGGCCGCCGGCTACGTAACCGTTGGAGAGGTGCACTTCGAAGGTGAGTCCCAGCCGCTTTGCCTCTTCGGCGGAAAACCGCAGCATCCGCCACCAGTCCGGCGAAAACCCGGGCAGGGCATTTTCGGCTTTTCCATGCGATTGATCATAATAAACCACCCCGCCCACGCCCGCCTGCCGGAAGGCTTCCAGGTCGGCGGTGATGCCTTCCGTTGTGGTTTCCGTTTCGCCATGGAACCACCATACCTTGGTGCGGGTACTGTCCTGGGGATGCTCAAACCCGTAAAGGGCGTCGGACAGCCGCCCGCCGGCAGGAGGATGAAAATGGGTGGCGCAGCCTCCCAGCAGGAGGCTGAAACAGAGCAGCAATCGATTCTTTTTCAACAGGGGCGGGGATACCGGGGGCCTCATTTTTTCTGGTACATTTTGATGAGGTAAATGTACGCCTCGCCGAAGCGCTCTTTTTCTTTTGGGCGTACTTTGTCCGAAAGGATTTGGCCCGCGAAGGGCATCCCCCTTCATCTATATTTTACCATCATGAACTACCGGAACACATTGCTCCCTTGGCTGGGCCTCAGTCCCCTGGGGCAGGTAGTCCCTTTTCATAAAGGTTACTGCCAGCACACCCCTTTGGTTTACCGCTATCCCCGGAAATAAAAATCCCCTCCGGAGGGAGGGGAAGATTTATAAGGCGTTGAAGAATTTGTTCAGTTAGGATAAGGACGCCTTTGGTTTTTCAGGATCTGGACATTTTCAAAAGGTACTTACGGATAAAACGGGCTTTTTCTGGATAATGGAAACGGTCGGTTTGGACTTTTGGATATTGTTTTTGGATATTCAGTTTTTCAACAGGTATCGGATCGTTTGACCAGTCAAAGATAGAACGCCGTTTAGGGCTTTTGCCTGTTCCTTCGGCGAATGCCCCGTTTTTGAAGGTGAATCTATTTTAAAACAGAAGCGTTAAGAGTATAGCTGCGCGGCGCAGTAAGGGTAAGGCCTGATGCGGCATCCGGCCCGCAGCAGCAGGCCCGTGGTGTAATATTTGTTGGCTATACCTCCTCTAAAACGGATCTATGGCACAGACAGTGGCAGCGTATGTGATCAACCGGCTCCAGGAATGGGGCGTGGACCGGATCTTTGGCTATCCCGGCGACGGCATCAACGGCTTTATGGCGGCCCTCCGCGGCGCGCAAGAGCACATCCGGTTCATTCAAACACGGCACGAGGAAATGGCGGCCTTCATGGCGGGCGCCCACGCCAAATTCACCGGCGAGGTGGGCGTATGCCTGGCCACTTCCGGTCCCGGCGCCATCCACCTGCTCAACGGCCTGTACGATGCCAAGATGGACTTCCAGCCCGTAGTGGCCCTGGTGGGGCAGCAGGCCCGCACGGCCCTGGGCGGCCAGTACCAGCAGGAGGTGGACCTGCTTTCGCTGTTCAAGGATGTGGCCGGCGATTTTCTGCAGATGGCCACCCAACCCTCCCAGGTGCGACACCTGGTGGACCGGGCCTTCCGCATCGCCCTTGCAAAGAGAACCGTTACCTGTATCATCTTTCCCAACGACCTGCAGGACCTGGACTACGAAGAACCCAAACGGGAGCACGGCACCATCCATTCCAGCGTAGGTTACCGGTCGCCCCGGGTGCTGCCGCAGGACGTGGACCTGCAAAAGGCGGCGGCCCTGCTGAACGAAGGCAACAAAGTGGCGATGCTGGTGGGCGCCGGCGCTAAAGGCTGCGAAGAAGAGCTCCTCCAGGTGGCCGACCTGCTGGGGTGCGGCGTGGCCAAGGCCCTGCTGGGCAAAGCCGTGCTGCCCGATGACCTGCCCTTCGTGACCGGCTCTATCGGGCTGATCGGTACCGGCCCCAGCTGGGATATGATGTCGGGCTGCGATACCCTGCTGATGGTGGGCTCCAGCTTTCCCTATTCCGAGTTCCTGCCCAAGGAAGGGCAGGCCAAAGGCGTGCAGATCGATATCGATGCCGGCATGCTGGGCATCCGCTATCCCATGGACGTGCTGCTGCAGGGCGACAGCAAGACCACCCTGCAGGCCCTGATCCCTTACCTGAAACGGAAGGAAGACCGGGCGTGGCGGCAAACCATTGAAGGCAATGTCGAAAAGTGGGGGCGGATCCTGGCGGCCCGGGCGCAGAACAGCGCCGATCCCATCAATCCCCAATACGTTTTCCACGAACTCTCGCCCCGGCTGCCCGACCACTGCATTATTTCGGCGGACAGCGGTACGGCGGCGGCCTGGTTTGCCCGCGACCTGAAAATCCGCAAGGGCATGAAGGCCTCCCTGTCGGGCAACCTGGCCACCATGTGCCCGGCCCTGCCGTACAGCATTGCCGCCAAGTTTGCCTACCCCGAGCGGGTAGCCATCGCCCTGATCGGCGACGGCGCCATGCAAATGCTGGGCATCAACGGGCTGATCACCGTATCCAAATACTGGAAGAGCTGGCAGGACCCGCGCCTGGTCATCCTGGTGCTGAACAACCGCGACCTGAGCTTTGTTACCTGGGAGCAAAGGGCAATGGCGGGGGATGCGAAGTTCAACGCTTCCCAGGAAATGCCCGACTTCGCTTATGAAGAATATGCCCGCCTGCTGGGGCTGGAAGGCATCCGCGTGGACCAGCCCGGCCAGGTGCCGGCGGCGCTGGACAGGGCGCTGGCCGCCGACCGGCCGGTGGTGCTGAACGTCTATGTCGATCCCAACGTACCCGTCACCCCGCCGCATGTAGGCCTGGAGCAGGTGAAATCCATGGCCGCCGCCCTTTTTAAGGGCGACAGCGACGGCTGGGATATCGTGCGGCAATCGGCCAAAGATGTCTGGGCGGAATATTTTCCCAAGAAATAACGGAGCGGACCGCCGGTTACCTCGTCTTCCCGGGCGCTACTTTCGTTAACGAACGCTAATGGCGACGGCTGCCAACCTTCACCTTAATGAACGAGGGAAAGGCCTGAAGCCTATTTTTAATATTGATGGGCTTTGCCGATATTTATCTGCCTGCATGCCCGTTCCCCCGAAAGAGATGGAATGGCCTTAAACGATTACGCTTATGCCCGCCAATGACCCCTTACAGGTAAACGACTTTACGGAAGCGGTACAGCCGCTGATCGACGCCCTACAGCAATTGTACGACGCCCCCAACGAGCTCCTGCAAAAAGACTGGCCGGCACCCCAAAAACCGGGACCGGCCCGCATCCCGTTTATTGTTTCGGACGTGGTGGATAACCAGGGCCGCCAGTATGTGGACCTGGTGCAGGAAGGCGGCGGCGTCCATGGCATCGCCCTGGCCGGCTATACGTATGTGCTGGAAAAAATGGGCATCGCCTTTACCAAAATGGCAGGCACCAGTGCCGGCACCATCAATACCCTGCTGTTAAACGCGGTATCCACCCGGTCCGAGATGGACAGCCTGCAGCGCAATTTTGAAGCCTATCGCAAAAGCCACCCGGTGCTGGAGGATGAGCTGGTTTATGATCCCAATAAAATAAAGAAGGAAGCTTATTATGAGACCCGCTCGGAAAAGCTGCTGGAATACCTGTCCAGGAAAGAGCTGGCCGACCTGGTGGACGGGGATCTGCGGTGGCGGGAAATTTTACTGCGCACCTTTACCGGGACCGTGGATTTTGAAATGATCAAAAGTTATTACCGCAGGGTGAAAGGCCGCGTTCTGATCAGTGTGATCGTGCTGGCCATTACACTGATTGCCGGCATTGGCCTGGCCGTGACGCCTCCCGGTGCGCCGTTGCAGGGAGCGCTTCGATGGGTTACAGGCATCAGCAGCACCCTGTTCTTTCTTTTCCTGGGGTACCTGGTCGTCCAGTATCTTTTTATCAGGAGTTTGTGGAAGCGCAGGGCCGGCAACGGCATCAACCCGGGAATGGATTTTGAAGAATGGATCCGGGAAAAGCTGGAGGAGAACGGCATCCATCATGTATCGGCGCTGAAAAACAAGCTGCAGCAGGAACGGATCTGCCTGGGCCCTGAGTACCGGCCTGCCAGGGCCCCCTCGACGGAAGGGGGGACGGTAAGGGAACGGCAGGACGGAAGTTTTTTCCGGGAATATTCCGCCATCCTCGGCGAACTGGAGCATATCCGGAACAACCAGCAGGTGAGTCCCGACCTGCTTGCGGACATCAACCAGCTGAACGACCGCGTCATACGGCTGGCCCGGCAGCTGCCGGTCCCGGAAAAAGAAACGCATGAAAGCCCGGCGGAAGAACGCAGGGAGGAGCAGCTCCAGCTGCTGGCGCAGCAGCAGGCGCGTTTGCTGCTGCCGGTCTTTTACAACCTCATCCGCCTGAAGAACAGCACCGCCCCCCTGGTGGAGGTAGATTTTAAAACGCCGATGGACAAAGAGATCGCCGTGGTCAGTTCGGATATCACCAATGGCATCAAGGTGGAATTCCCGGCGATGCATAAAATGTATTGGGGCGAGGACTTCAGCATATCCCCCGCCCGGTATGCCCGGGCCTCCATGTCGGTGCCTTTCTTTTTCCGGCCCTTTGAAATTGAACTCGACCCGGCCCAGAAAAGCGCCATCGAGGCGGAATGGATCAACCTGGCGAGCCTCAGTAAAAACCTGGACAGCATAAGCGCCGATGATGCCAAAGTGGTAATGGTAGACGGGGGCGTCCTCTCTAATTTCCCGATCAACATTTTTTCCAATACAGATTCCCCTGTTCCGCTGAAACCCACCTTCGGCATTAAGCTGGAATTTGAGGATGATGCGGCTTCCCATAAGATCAAAACCTTTCCCAGCATGCTGGGCGCCATGGTATCCACCATGCGGTTCTTTTACGACCGCGATTTCATCATCCGGCACAGCATCTATAAAAAACCGTCCGCAGCATCGATACCGGCCATATTCATTGGCTCAACTTCAACCTGAACGACAACGACAAGCTGGAATTGTTTTTCAGGGGCGCACTGAGTGCCGCCATCTTTCTGCTGGGAACGCTAGGCGATAAAGAGCGGATAAAGGGGCAGATAGAGCAATTCCTGCAAATGGGCAGGGCTGTTCCGTTCCGGAAAGGCGAAACCGGCAGCCTGAACATTTATGGCGAAGGCAAGGTTACGTTTTTCCAGACCGAGGACCTGGGGCAGGAAGACGTTACCTTCCACTGGGAGCAGTACAAGGTGAAACGCGTCCTGATGCTGAGCGAACAGGATGCCCTCCGGAAGCGTTTACGGAAAAAGGCAGGCCCCTCCTCCCAATCGAATACCCAACCGGGATAAACGCCCGGCTTCCAGGGTGATGGCCACTGCCCTTTTGCGCGCATGAACGGTTTACCCCTGTTTTTTTCATGATGGTTCCCCTGCCTTACCGCCTGCCCCTTTCTACCTTGCATACCGGGAGTGGCGGCGAACAGCAATGCCCGCTCCCGGCCGGGAACTTCCCGGTTTTTCCTCACCGCTAAACGATCCGTTATGCCATCTGTTTCCCATTTGCCCCGGGTGGATGCTCCTGCCGGTCCCAGCATCCTGCTCGTTGATGACGATGCCGATGACCGCTGTTTGTTCCGGGAAGCGCTGGCAACGGCGGCGCCCCTGGCCTCCCTGCACTGCCTGTGCGATGGGGAGGAGCTGCTGGAAACCATCGAGGGCACCGGGCCTGCGCTGATCTTTATCGATTATAACCTGCCCCGGGAAGACGGGATCGAATACGTGCGGCGGCTGAAGGCCCACCCGCTCTACAACAACATACCGGTGATCATGTGGAGCGGCTCCAGCATGGCGAAACATGTGGCGGCCGCTTACGGGGCCGGCGTACAGCTGTTTTTTGAAAAGCCCTGGGAAATAGAGCGGCTCATACAGAAACTGAAACATATTATCCTGCACCAAGCCCGTTCCGCTTAGGAGCCTTTTTGAAAAAATTCTCATAGCAAGCAATCGTTCTGGTCCGCTGTTTCCACAGGGGGCTTTTTTGACCGTTTCACCCCCTCTATTTGGTTTTTACCCCCTTCCATCCCCTCTTTTCCCCTCACTAACTTGCAGCTACTCCCTTTTTGTCTTTGCTTTGACCGTTAGGGCATTATGCCCCTGTTGTCTGGCCAAAAGGATATTTTGGGGAATACGTTCGATTACCAAAATGCTTCAGCTTGCTATATGCGTACGTTACTTGCCAAATATGTTACTGCTTTACTCCTTTCCGTCTTATGAAAGGAGCGTAAACTTTAGGCGCCCCGGGAAATTTTGCCCGGAGGCTTTTTTCGCCGCGCTGAAAACAGGCAACCTGCCGGACTTCTTCCTACCTTACAGGAGAAAGGAGCGCAGCCGTTGCCTGCGGCTCCCGATAATTGATAGTTTATGCAAGCAAACGACCCCATTATGAGCGGATCCTACGCCGTGGGTGTGGACATCGGCGGCACCCATATCACCGCCGCCATTGTTGACCTCCAGGCCGGGGCGGTGGTGGAAGGCACCCTGGAACGCAGCCTGGTGAATGCCCAGGGCACCACGGAGGAAGTGCTGGAAAGCTGGTACCACCCCATGGAGCGGGTCATCAGCCGGTGGCCGGCGCCCCTGCGCTATTTAGGCGTTGCCCTGCCCGGTCCTTTTGATTACGAGGGAGGAGTAGCCCTGATCCGGGGCATGCACAAGTACGATTCGATTTTTGGCGAGGACGTGAAGCAGTTCCTGGCCCGGAAGCTTTCGCTGGAGCGGGACAATATACAGATGCGCAATGATACCGAAGCCTTCCTGGAAGGGGAGGTGATTGCCGGGGCCGCCAAAGGAGCCTGCACCGCTATTGCGGTGACCCTGGGCACGGGGTTGGGCACCGCCCGCAGCCTCAACGGCTTTGCCGAGGACCTGAACCTGGGTTCCTCCGACTTCCGCGAGGGCATTGCGGAAGATTACCTGTCCACCCGCTGGTTTGTAGAGCGGTACCGCGAGCTGAGCGGCAAAGAGGTCAGCGGGGTGGCGGAGCTGGTAAAGCTGGGCCGGGAGGATGCCCTGTTGCAGCAGCTATTTGCGGAATTTGCCAAAAACCTCGCCCTGTTTTTACAGGGGTTCATCCGGTTTGAGAAACCCGACGTGGTGATCATTGGCGGCAATATCAGCCGGGCCCACGACCTGTTTTTCCCCCAGCTGCACCGTTTGCTGGAGGCCGGACCGGTCAAAATATACACGCCGGGGCTCTGGGAAAAAGCGGCCCTGATTGGCGCCGTCAGCTGCTGGATCAAGGATTGCCGGGCACAGGCAGGATAGTCAAATGGCGGATCATTCGTTGTTGAAGCAGCAGGAAGCATGGGAGTTTAAAATAAAATCAACCTGTAGTTTAACGGACCTCAAAAGTTTATAAGTGATTTTAGCTTTTGACACCTATTACTTTGATAACAAAGCGAAGACCGTTTGTATTTCGTTTGACAACTGGGCCGACGAGGAAAGTTTTAAAGTCTACTCGGAAATAACGGAAAACATGGAAGCGTATCAATCAGGTGCGTTTTATAAAAGAGAGCTGCCCTGCATTTTAAGTTTGCTCGATAAAATTGAAGTTAAGGATATTGAAGCGATTATAGTGGACGGGTATGTGTATTTGGACGATAATGAAAAACCTGGTTTAGGGGCGCATTTGCACAGGCATCTTAACGGCCGGATACCCATCATCGGCGTTTCCAAAACAAATTTTGCGACGCTGGACAAAAATAAAAGAGCACTTCAAAGAGGTAACAGTATAAGACCGCTTTACATAACTTCTGTTGGTATAGACCTCGACGAAGCGACAAGGCTGGTGCAAAATATGAAAGGGCTGAACAGGATACCAACGTTATTGAAAACGTTGGATAGGTTAACAAAGGAAAATAACCGTGGCTAACATCGGCTTGGCAATAGCACCTTTATTGCTCCCTGCGACAATAATTTCGAGGCGACGTTGTTCACCACTTTTTTCCAGGGCGCCGGCTACCTGTTTATGATGCTGGTCGCCAACCTGTTTTATAATCTCGGGCCACTCGTTGACAAAGCCTTCAATCAAGCCAGCAGCGAAATGTTCAGGCTGCGATTATACCAGTTAGGACCCTGGTTTTCCTTGGGACTGCCTTTCCTGCTGCCCGCTTTGATCGTAGTGGAATACCTCGTTTGCTTTGCAGGCCATTAGTGCGTACCCGGCCAGGTTCCAACAGGATACGGGCCGGAAACACGGCGCCGGTCCGGTTATTAATAGTAGCTTCGCAAGCATAGGACAAGCGGGTGAAAACGAAAACGGAACTCCAATGCTGACAGCGCTGATCGTGTTCAGGTGTATTATTGCTTTAGTTGTTTCCATAAGCTCTATGTACGTAAGCGGGAAGCTGCTTTTCCGTATCTGTAAAAAAAACGCATTTGCCAACGAGCTGGAACAGTTCTTCTGGTATTGCCTCACCGGCTTGTTGCTCCTGACCTCCTGTTATGCCCTCCTTGTTTCGGGTGGTAAAACCATCCTGTCCTGCATTCCCTTCCTGCTGCTCCTGCTGGTTCACCAGGTCCGCCAGGATGCCGGCGAAAAAACCGTGGAGGGCCGAAAGGTATTGCCCTGGATAGCGGCAGGCATCGGGATCTTCGTGGCTTACTACCTGCAGGGTTTTCTATCGCCGGATGCAACATACGTCCGGTATGTAGCCGGTGATCCCCTGTATTACGCAAGACTGGCCGATTACCTGAACTACACAGGCGTAGAGGCTTCCACGCCGGAATATTTATTCCAGAAGGAGTGGCCGGTAAATCCTTATCATTACGGGGACGTCTGGGTAACCGCATTGATCGCAAGGTGCAGCTTTGTCCCCGCTCACTATGCCCTGCTGCTGGTGGTATACCCGCTGCTGGCGATCATTGCCACGGCAGGAGTGGCCGGGTATGTGCGCAACAGGTTTCAGCAGCCGCCGGGACCCTTTATTTATTTCCTGTTGCTGCTGGTGTTTTTCAAAGGCTTCGCCTACGGGTACAACGTTGCCCCCGCCTTTTACCCCAAGACCTTATGGCCGCTTTGCTTTATCGCCGGCAGCTTTCAGCTGGTGTTCCGCAAAGATGTGAATGCGTTATGGATATTCGTAGCGATCGCCGGGATCTCCTTTTTGAATATAGGGCCTGCTTTCGGGTTCGGCGTGGTTTTGTTTGCAGGTTTTTGTGCGCTTCAGGGGCAGTTGCGGCTTAAAGAAATGATGGTGGGAGGCGCCGCCTGTTTCGCTGCCGTGGTTTTCTTCTTTATCTTTTATTCCCTGCTGATGCCGCAGACCGGTGACAGCCTCGTGCCGCAGGGACAGGGCGCCGGCGCCCTGGTTAAACAGTTGCCGGCACTGTTTTTTAAAAAATTGTACCGGCAGAAAGCGGATTTTTTCACCCTGCTGCTGTTTGCAGCCCTGGTGGCGGCAGGGCTGTTCGTTCAAGGGGGTAAGGCGGCTGTGACGCGTTTTGTGCGGGCGCCCGAGGTGGCCTGGAGCCTGCTGCTGCTTTTGTCCGGCCTCCTGTTCTGGGTAATCGCCGAACCTTTCCTGTATGACAGCTTCCAGTTTTTTTATAATATCGTCATCATTGTGACCGCCATCAGCATAGCGGTTGTGCTTTACTGGTACCTGACACAGGCGCCCTGGAGGCCGGTGCAGGCGGCGGCAATGCTGTTGCTGGCAGCACTGGTCCTGAGAAACTATCAATTCAGCTTTCATGTGCGGAAGATGGCCGCAGGCGATGTGGCACGGCTCCGTAGTTTCCTGACGGTGAAGAAACAGGCGACTTTTTTCTTTTACAACCGCCCGGAAGGATTCCGGAACCTACTGGATGTGAACACCCGCTTCCGGTACCCGCTGCCTGTCGTCACTTATTTGTGCGACGGGTGCATTATAGAATGCCTGAACACCCCTTTTTTACTTGCTGACACCTCCAGGAACTGGACCGGGATGAAAAAGAATGCATTAAAGCTGTCCAGCTTTTACCAATACGTTGTTCGAAAGGAACCGCAGTTGAAAGGACTGAGCGAGGAAGCCGTGATGCGGCGGTTTCTTCAGGAATACAAGCCGGATTATATCCTGTTGCAGGCCGGGGTGCCGGCGCCCGGAGGTGTGCGGGAGGCGGCTGAGGATTCGCTGGCGGTGGAGGGGTACCGGGTTTTCAGGATGCGGAATGAATAAAATGGGCGGTAAATAATTTTCTTCGGCTTACCTACCCGCACAAAGAGGGCGATGGGCGCACCGCCAGGGCTGGCTGGTCTGTTTTTTTCATAGCATTGCAGGCAAAAACAGGAGGAATATGCACCATAGAACGTCGGAGGCGGGCGGGCCGTTGAAGAACTGGGCCGGCAATTTAACCTACAGCACCCGCAACGTAGCGTATCCCCGGTCGGTCGAAGAGGTCCGGGAGGTGGTCAGCCGCTCCCGCAAGCTCCGGGTGCTGGGCTCCCGGCATTCGTTCAATCCGGTTGCCGACAGCACGGAACAGCTGGTTTCCCTGCAGGCCCTGGACCGGGTGGTGGCGCTGGATACCGCCGCCCATACCCTGACGGTGGAGGCGGGCGCCCGGTACGGCGATTTCGCGCCCTTCCTGCACCAGCAGGGCTATGCCCTGCCCAACCTGGCCTCCCTGCCCCATATTACCGTGGTGGGCGCCTGCGCCACGGCCACCCATGGCTCGGGCGTTCGCAACGGCAGCCTGGCATCGGCGGTCTCCGCCCTTGAACTGGTGACCGCACAGGGCGAGGTCGTCCGCTTGTCGCGGGAAAAGGACGGCGAGCGGTTTTTAGGTGCCGTCGTGCACCTGGGCGGGCTGGGGGTAGTAACAAAGGTCACCCTGGACCTGGAGCCCTCCTTTGACCTGCGCCAGCTGGTGTACCTGGACCTGCCGATGGCGGCCCTGAAAGATCAGTTCGGCGCGCTCCAGGAAGAGGGCTACAGCGTGAGCCTGTTTACCGACTGGAAAAAGGAAAATATCGGCGAGGTGTGGATCAAGAAGCGGGCAGGGGGACCGGACACCCCTGCTCCTGAACTGTTGGGCGCCCGGCTGGCCCTGGAAACGATGCATCCCATTGCCGGGGAGTCGGCAGTGAATGTAACCGAGCAGCTGGGGATCCCGGGCCCCTGGTACGAACGGCTGCCCCATTTTAAAATGGGATTTAAGCCCAGCGCCGGCGCCGAGCTGCAGTCGGAATACTTTGTGCCGCTGGAGCATGCCTATGAAGCGATGCGGGCGATCGCGCAACTGCAGGAGCTGCTGGCGCCCCACCTCTTTATCAGCGAGGTTCGCACCATAGCTGCCGATGACTACTGGCTGAGCCCTTTTTATAAACAACCCTCGGCCGCCTTTCATTTTACCTGGAAGCAGCACATCGGCGCGGTGATGGCACTGCTGCCGCTGGTCGAGCAGCAGTTGGCGCCCTTCCGCCCGAGGCCGCACTGGGGCAAGCTGTTCACCCTGTCGCCCTCCCTGGTCCAATCCCGTTACGAGCGGCTGCCCGACTTTAAGGAACTTGCCCATGCGTACGACCCCACGGGCAAGTTCCGCAATGATTTTTTGGAGCGCTATATTTTCTCTTAGCGCTACAAAGTAGCCATGTCAATGACAAACCGGTAACGGACATCGCCTTTGAGCATCCGTTCGTAAGCCTCGTTGATGTCCTTGATGGCAATCACCTCCACGTCGGAAACGATGTTGTGCTCTGCGCAGAAGTCCAGCATCTCCTGGGTTTCGGGCAGCCCGCCGATCAGCGAGCCGGCAATGCTGCGGCGGTGGAAAATGAGGTTGAAGCCCAGGATCTCCGTGGGGGTGGGCGGCACACCCACGCAGATCATCACGCCGTCGGTGTTCAGCATGTTCAGGTACATGTTGTAGTCGTGCGGCGCCGATACGGTATCGATGATGAAATCAAAATATTTTTTGAGTCCCTTTACCTGTTCCGGGTCCCTGGTCAGGGCAAAGCGGTGGGCTCCCAGCCGCCGGGCATCGGCTTCCTTGGAAGGGGAGGTGCTGAGCATCGTAACCTCGGCCCCGAAAGCGGCGGCGAATTTTACGGCCATGTGGCCCAGCCCTCCCAGGCCCAGGATACCTACCTTGTGGCCCTTGCCCACCTTCCAGTGGCGCAGCGGCGAATAGGTGGTGATGCCGGCACACAGCAGGGGGGCTACCCCTTCCAGCGCCAGCCGGTCGGGTACCCGCAGCACGAAGCTTTCGTCGGTCACGATCACGTTTGAGTAGCCGCCCAGGGTATTGGTGCCGTCCACCCGGTCGGGGCTGTTGTAGGTAAAGGTGGCGCCTTCTTCGCAGTATTGCTCCAGGCCCTGTTTGCAGGGCGGGCATTCCCGGCACGAGTCCACCAGGCAGCCCACGCCCGCCAGGTCCCCGACCTTGAAGCGCTTTACGTGTTCTCCCACGGCGGCCACCCTTCCCACGATCTCATGGCCGGGCACGCAGGGGTAGGCGCTGGGGCCCCACTCGCTGCGCACGGTATGCAGGTCGGAATGGCAAACGCCGCAATAAAGGATGTCGATCTGGACGTCATGCGGTCGTAACGCTCTTCTTTCGAACGAATAGGATCTCAGGGGCTCGGTGGCGGTATAGGCGGCATAGCCTTTGGCAGGTATCATACACGTAAATTTTTAAAAGGAGCAGAGGCACAAATAGAAGGCCAGTTCTTCCCATTCCTTCCAGCGCACGGCTGCGGTAAATTAAATATGTATAGTGTGCTTGTTTACAATGAGCCTTCTTTCCGGAGCCGGAAATTTGGACCCTTTCCTTTGAAATTTGAACCTTCTCCTCGCCTCCGGCATCTAGGTTTGTGGCCTCAATCCCAACGCTTAAACTCAAAAACCACTAACGATTGTATGTTGTCTAAAAACACGAAGCGGTTCTTAAAAAACCTGCTGCTGCTGGGGGCCCTCTGCGGCGCCCGGACGGCCCAGGCCCAGCTGCCCGCCTTTCCCGGGGCGGAAGGCGCCGGCATGTACACCTCCGGCGGCAGGGGCACCCCCGGTGCGCCCACCACGGTCTTCGAGGTCACCCACCTCAATGACGATAACAACCCCGGCAGCCTCCGCTATGCGCTGACCGCCGCCGCCACCCATCGCACGGTGGTGTTCCGCGTGTCGGGTACCATCCACCTTACTTCCAACCTGGGCATCAGGGCCAACACCACCATCGCGGGACAAACCGCTCCCGGCGACGGCATCTGCGTGGCCGATTACCCCGTCTCCATCAGCGGCGACAACGTGGTCCTGCGCTACCTGCGCTTCCGCCTGGGCGACCGCCACCAGAAGGTTACCGACGCGGGCGGCAACCCCGTCAACGGCAGCGGCGGCGGCGACGCCCTGGGCGGCCTGGGTCCCAGCAACATCCTCATCGACCACTGCTCCGTCAGCTGGAGCGCCGATGAGGCCCTGACCATCTACCGCGGCGACAACCTCACCATCCAGTGGTGCCTGGTGTCCGAGCCGCTGAACTACTCCTACCACTTCGAAACCGGCGATACCGACTACGAACGGCACGGCTACGGCGGCATCTGGGGCGGTAAGCGGGCTTCCCTGCACCACAACCTCATTGCCCACGTCCGCAACCGGGCACCCCGCTTTTCCGGCATTTCCACCTATACGCCCAGCACCCCGGGCGTGGAGAACGTGGACTTTCGCAACAACGTTCTGTACAACTGGGGCATCAACAACGTGTACGGCGGCGAAGGCGGCAACTACAACGTGGTGAACAATTTTTATAAGTACGGCCCCAATACCGGCAGCGGCGTACGCTACCGCATCTGCAACCCCTCCAACAGCGCCACGGTGCCGTTCGGCAAATGGTGGGTAAGCGGCAACTACGTGGACGGGTCGTCCTCCGTTACCGCCGATAACTGGACGGGTGTGGCCATCGACGACGTGTCCTGGGTAATGCCCTCCGGTCCCCTCAACCATGGCTACCCGGTAAAAACGCAGACGGCCGCCGATGCCTATGCCGCCGTACTGGCCGGCGCGGGCTGCTCGCTGCCCAACCGCGATACGCTGGACCAGCGCATCGTGAACGACGTCAAAAACCGCACGGGCGGCATCATCGACGTGCAGGGCGGCTACCCGCACGGCACCCCCTATGAACAAACGGTAAACGCCTGGCCGGCCCTGGCGTCCGCCCCGGCGCCCGCCGACGGCGACCACGACGGCATGCCCGACGGCTATGAAAGCGCCCACGGCCTGAATGCGGCCGACGCTTCCGACCGCTCCGGCATAGCGGCCAACGGGTATACGCACCTGGAAAATTACCTGAACAGCCTGACCAGCCCGGCGGCCGCCACCGACCCGGTGGTATACGCCACCACGGCGTTCAGCAGCTTCAAGCAAACCACCGGCGCTGCTTCCGCCCCGCAAACCTTCCCGGTTTCGGGCACCAACCTGGCGGGGGCCATCAGCCTGACCGCGCCGGCCGGCTACCAGCTGTCCACCGACGGCACCAGCTGGAGCTCCAGCCTGTCGCTAAACCCGGTGTCGGGAACCGTTGCTTCCACCACCGTCAGCGTGCGGCTGAATGCCGCGGCCATCGGCTCCTATGGCGGCGTCATCGAAGTGACCAGCGCCGGCACGCCCACGCTGACCTTTGCCGTAAGCGGTGCCACCGCCGACCCCGTGCCGGTAGTGATCAACCAGAAGCAGGTCATCGGCCTGTTCCCGCTCATGGAGGGCGGCTTTGAGAACCAGCCCGCCGGCGCCGTGTCCACCACCGCCCCGGGGGCCGGCGTAAACCTGTTGCAAACGGTATGGACCACCAACGGTTCGGCCAATATCGTGGCCAATGGTACGGCCCGCACGGGAGCGAACTATTTTACCTATACCAGCACCAGCGGCAGCGTCAAAAGCGCGATGTCGCCCACGGTAACGGGCACCCTTTTTTCGAACAATACCAAATACATTGTTCAATACTATTACCGCACGCCGGCGCCCGCTACGGGCAACGCGGTAGGCGGCCAGCTGTCAGTGGCGGACAATACCAACCTCACCTCGGCGAATTCCACGGCGGCTTATGCGGGCACCAATGGCGCCTGGGTAAAGGCCTCCTTTTCCTATGGGCTCAATCCTGCCTATACGGCCACCATGGCCTTTGGCGGCCTGCGGTTCAACGGCGGCGGCTCCGCCCTGGTGCGGCCGTTCGACGTGGACGACTACGTGGTGTACCCGGCCGACAACCAGGCCAGCCCGGCAGCGGATGTAACCGCACCGGATGCCCCCGCTTCGGCCACCGCCACCGGCAATTACGAGAACGGCACCATCAGCCTGGGCTGGACGGCCCCTGCCACCGGCCTGGACGGCGGCGGTTACCTGGTGGTCCGCAGCACGTCGGCAACGGCGCCGGTCCTGACCCCCAACGGCCTCTACTCGCTGGGCAACAGCCCTGCCGCCGGGGTCGTAGTGGTGTACCTGGGCAAAACTGCTGGCTTTACCGACGATGGCAGCGTGGCGGCCCTTGCTTCCGGCACCACCTATTATTACCATGTGTTCACTGCCGACAAAGCCTTTAACTACAGCGCTGCCGCTACCGCTTCCGGTGCCGTCACCGTTCCCGTGGCCACCGTTTCGCTTTCGGGCAGCTTGGCCGCCTTCGGCCAGACGGTCGGCGCTCCCTCTGCTGCACAGCGCTTTTCCCTTTCGGGCAGCAACCTGAACGGCAAGGTTACCCTGACGGCGCCTACAGGCTTCGAGCTGTCGGAGGACGAGAATGCCTGGAGTTCCTCGCTGCTGCTGACCCCTGAAAACAAAAGCCTGAATCTTTTGGGCTTCCTGCGCCTGAATGCCCCCGCCGCCGGTTCGTACAGTGGCGCGCTTTCGGCCGCCAGCGCAGGCGCCACCGCGGCCACCCTGCCCGTCAGCGGTACCACCACGGTGGTGTACCAGGTGCAGGTGTACACGGCGGCCAATGCCGACGTGGTGGTGGCGAAGGACGGAAGCGGTCAATACGCCTCCATCCAGCAAGCCATTAACGCGGCGCCCGTGGGCCGCACCACGCCTTACGTGATCTTTATCAAGAACGGCAAATACGTGGAGAAGATCAATATTCCTTCCAACAAGCCGTTCATCCACCTGGTAGGGGAAAGCGTGGCGGGCACCGTCATCAGCTGGGACGCGTATTCCGGCAAAGTGGAAAACGGGGTGAACATCGGCACCAACACCTCGGCCACCCTGACGGTGAATGCCAGCGACTTTTTCATGATGAGCGTTACGGTGGAAAACGCCACCGGCTACGTGGGCGACGGCCCGCAGGCGCTGGCCATTTACATCAGCGGCGACCGCTGCGTGTACAAGAACTGCCGCTTCATCGGCGGCCAGGACACCGTATGGCACAACGGCAACGGCCGGCACCTGTTTAAAAACTGCTACATCGACGGCAATACGGACTTTATCTTCGGTTCGTCCACGGCCCTGTTCGACTCCTGCGTGATCTATGGCCGGGACCGTCTCGATGGGGGCGGGGGCGGCTATGTGACCGCTGCCAACACGCCTTCCGCGCTGGCCTACGGCGAAGTGTTTCGCGACTGCCGCATGCCCGCCAACCGCGGCGTCACCTCTTATTCGCTGGGAAGGCCCTGGGGCAATGCACCGAAGACCGTTTATATCAATACCCGAATGGGTTCTTCGGTTAGCCCTGCCGGTTGGTCCACCTGGTCCGTGGATACGGCGCTGATCACGTATGCGGAGTATAAATCCCGCAAATGGGACGGCTCGCCGGTGGATGTGAGCAAGCGTCTTTCCTGGTCGAAGCAGCTGACCGACGAGCAGGCGGCCCCTTATTACAACAATAACAACCTGTTCGGCGCCTGGGATCCGTATTATGCGTTCCCGGCCCTGAACGCCCCGGTGCCCGCCGAGCTGGCCGTGGCCAATTTCCGTACCCAGCGCAACAGCAGCAATGTTACGCTCAGCTGGAACCTGAGCTGGCCCATCAGCGGGGTGAAATTCGAGCTGTTCCGCAGCTCCGACAGCGTTCACTTTACCAAGGTAAATGAACTCACCGGCGGCGTGGATTCGGTGGTGGCCTTCAGCCTTACCGATGCCCTGCCTGCCAAAGGAACCGTTTATTATTACTATGTAAAAGCTTCTAAGAGCGGTTACGCTTCCACCAGCAGCTACACCGGCTTTATAGACCCCTCCATTCCGTTGAACGGGGATACCCGGTCCCGCGCTTCGGGCAACTGGACCAACAATGGTACCGCCTCCATCTGGGAAAAGTACAATTCGGGCACAAAGGCCTGGGAGCCTCTTGCCCTGGGTACGGGCGCTTCCGGCAACGTGACCGTTGCCACCGGCGACACCGTTGTGTTGAACAGCCTGGTGGGCATCAATAACCTGACCATTGAAAAAGACGGTGTTTTACAGGCGGATGTGCTGGGCAAGAACCTGCGTATCAAGGGCGACATCTACAATGCCGGTGTGTTTGGCGGCACCGATCCTGCTGCCAACAAGATCACCCTGGAGCTGGACGGCACTAACGGCGTGTACCAGCTGGGCGGCGACGGCCGCTACCAGTTCAACGGTATCCGCGCCCTGACCGGCGTGTCCAACATTACCCTGAACATTAATTCCAACCTGGTGCTGAGCGGCGGGCTGCAGGCCTGGTACGGTTCCAACAACAGCACCTGGGACTATGGCACCAATGACGTGACGGTGAATGTGCAGCCGGGAGTGACCGTACAGGCGGGCTTCCTGCACACGGCCAGTGCGGGCGATTTCGTGGTGCGGACCGTAGGAAAGTATACGTACAACATCGCGGGCACACTGGATCTGAGCGGCAGCGCCATGCTTTCCGCCCTGGTGCCGCATAAGACTATAGCGCAGCCCATTACCCTGAACGTGACGGGAACGCTGAAGCTGGGCAAGCTATTCAGCACCAACACGGCGCCGGTTGCGGGCTCGCTTTCCCTGAATATCGGCAATGGCGGCCTGGTGGATGCCAGCAAAGCCACCACCTTTACCACGGGCAGTCATTACTTTGCCACTACCGGCTCCGGGGCCTTGAAGCGCCAGGTAAGCGGCACCGCCACCTCCTTCCCGATCGGTACGGCAGGTAGCTATAACCCGGTGACGCTGACCAACAGTGGTACGGCCGATAACTTTTCGGTGCGGGTGCAAAGCACCTTTGATCAACCCGTTGCCGACGCCTCCAAAGTGGTGAACCGGCAATGGACCATCAGCGAGGAGGTGGCAGGCGGAAGCAACGTCACCGCTAAGTTTGGATGGCAGGCCGCCGATAAGGCTGCCGCCTTCGATCCTTCCGGGTTGCTGGCCATTATGCAGTATGCCGGCGGAAGCTGGAACAACACGGCTGCTTCCCCGGGCGGAAGCGGCACCACCGCGGATCCGTACACGGCCACCGCTTCCGGCCTCACTTCGTTCGCTCCTTTTGGTGTGACCAACTATGACAAGGTTCCGGCCACCATCCGGTTGCAGGACACCACCATTACGTACGACGCTCAGCCACATGGCGCCGCAGGCGTTGCATCCGGCACCGGCGTCGAAGGCGAGCAGCTGAGCCCCGCCCTGACCCTTACCTATAAGGACGCAACGGGTACCCTGCTGCAAAGCGCTCCTGTACAGGCGGGTACGTATTCCATTACCGCTTCCTTTGCCGGGAACGCCTTTTACCTGCCGGCCTCGGCTTCCGCTACGCTGACCATCAGCCCGCGGCCGCTGACCATCAAGGCGGGTGACCAAACGAAGGAGTGCGGCACGGCCCTGGACCTGGGCACTACGGCCTTCACCGCCGAAGGCCTGGCAGGTGCGGATGCCGTTAGCAGTGTGACCCTTTCCAACGATGGTGCCGGGCTAAGCGGTACCGAAGGAAACTACGACATTGCAGTAGCGGAGGCCCGGGGTACCGGCCTCACCAACTATAGCATCAGCTATGTGACGGGCACCCTGGCGGTTACCGATGGTACCGCTCCTGTGGTGACGTATCTCCCGGAAGTGCCGGTACTATGCTACCGCCCGGACGGTGTCTATACCATTCCTGCGCTTGCCGCTACCGACAACTGCAGTACGGTGGGCATCAGCTACCGCATCAGCGGTGCTACCAGCCGCAGCGGCAGCGGGGCCAATGCCAGCGGGAGCTTTAATGAGGGGGTCAGCACCATTACCTGGACCATCAGCGATGACCATGGCCATGAAAACACGGTCCAGACCACCGTTACGGTGAACCCCCGGTTCACGGCGGGCATTCCGGATGTTTATGCCCTTAATCAGGCAGTGGATGCCAAAAACACCCTGTACCTGGGTTATGGCCCTGCAACACTGGGTCTTGAAGTCCTAGCGCAGGGCGGCACGGCTCCGTATACCTTCGGGTGGAGTACCGGAGCGACCACCCCATCGATTTCCGTAAGTGCTGCCGGCGTGTACGGCGTAACCGTAACAGATGGCAATGGCTGTGTGGCAGCGCCTGCTGCATCGGTAGAAGGAGCTCCTGCCGGGCAGGCCTCCGTCCCTACGGTGCATGGCAGTGCGGTCCTGGAGATCAAAGTGATGGACGTTCGCTGCGGCAACAACAATGACAAGGTGCGGGTGTGCCACAATGGAGTGGATATTTGCGTGGCTTCGGCTGCGGTGGAACAGCACCTGGACCATGGTGACCAACTGGGAGGCTGCAATGCCCTTTCGCAGACTCCTTCCGGCACAATGGGCGAAGCGGCTGCATCCCTGGTTCAGGTATATCCCAACCCGGTTGCGGAAACCATCAACCTGCGCATCAGCCAGCTGCATGCCGGTGCTTCGGTACAGGTATATAATGCCGGTGGCGTGCAGGTGCTTTCCCAACGGCTGACCAACACCCTGCAAAGCATTCCTGCCAGGGGGTTAACGGCAGGCATGTATTATGTGGTGGTGCGCAACGGTGATCAGACCACTACTCATAAGATGCTCAAACAATAGCTGTTTCAGCAAGCAATAGACAAGCAAGCACGGGAGGGGTTTCTACCCCTCCCTTTTTTTGTTCCATTTGCACGGTTTCATTGCCGTAACCAGGTGAAAACCTTGTGCCTAGCGGCACAAGATATACCCCGTAGGAAGCCACTAAATGTCATCGCTAAATTTTTCCCGCAGAAGGCGTGGGTTGCGGTTACCCGGAACGACGAATGGAAAACAGGAAGGTAACGCCTGACGTAAAATTCAGCCGTCATCATGGTCGGCCATCATTTCTTTGTCATAAAAAGCAAACGTTATTTTTTCAAAGGTGCTGCATGCTTCCAAAAGCGCTGCGCTTTGATCGTAGTGCCTGAGCCGGAAGGTTGTTAGCTTTCTGCGCTTCTGTCGTATGACCATTTGCAGGATGCCCTTTGGCTTGCCAAAGACGGTTTTTACGTCATTAAAATAAATCCTGTCCATTTTTCTTATGGGTATGGTTCTGCCAACCCCTTTGCCCGTAATAGAAATAAGGTCATTTTGAATCGTCAATGTAGCAGGCTTCTGCAACCTTGCATAATAATAAAGCGGTAGGACAAGCAACAGCCCTATTCCGGAATAAGCGGAAAGCCTCTTTAAAGCTTCGGGTACAACCAATATATAGTACGCTGTCGCCATTTCCCCGGAAGCATTTTTTGCAGGCAGCATGACCAGGTACAGCAGGAACAAAAAAGCAAAAAACAATAGAGTCAGGCTATAGAGAAACCTGCTCAGGAAAGGAACTTTTTGACGGATGAAAATATCGAACTCTTTTTGTGCATTCATTGCTGCATTTCTGATTGCCTCTGAACAAACTTATCGATTACAGTTTATATTATTCCCCTCCACCCGATAATACCTGCTTTTGGTATTCCTTGGGCGTCATGCCGAACTGCTTTTGGAAGTTGCGGCCGAAGTTGGTGTGCGAGCTATAGCCCACCATGTCGGAAACCTCGTAGATTTTGTACGTTCCGGCGGCCAGTAGCTCGGCGGCTTTTTTCAGGCGGGTGAGGTTAATCAGTTCGTTCGGCGTCAGGTCGGTAATGGACTTGATTTTTCGGAACAGGGAAGTGCGGCTCATGGTCATCAGCCGCGCCAGCTGGTCCACATCCAGCTCCACATCCTCCATATGCGCCCGGATCACTTCGTTCAGCTTGTCCAAAAAGCTTTCGTCCGGGCGGGTGGGTGCAATGCTTTTGAGGTGCACCAGCGGCGAATGGGCAAAGTATTCCTTTATTTTATTGCGGTTGGCCAGCAGGTTGGCGATCTGCACCAATAAATATTCGGAGTCGAAGGGTTTTTCGATGTAGGCGTCGGCGCCCTGCTCCAGTCCCTCGATCTTCGATTGCAGGGTGTTCTTCGCCGTTAGCAGGATCACCGGCACGTGGCTGTACTCGAAATTCGACTTGATGGCCCGGCACAGCTCAAAGCCGTCCATCACGGGCATCATCACATCGCTGACCACCAAATGAACGGCTTCCTGCCTCAGCAGCTCCAGGGCCTGCCGCCCGTCCGGGGCCGTGCGGATCTCGTATTTCTCGCCGAGCTCGTCGGCCAGCACTTCCAGCATCTCGGGGTGGTCGTCCACCAAAAGGAGCACAGGTTTCATATAGCAGTTTTGTTTTCGTCAGAAAATTTACTTTCCACGCCGTTGCCGGCCGCTTCCTGGTGCACGGGCAGCGTCAGCGAAAATACGTTCATCCCCTCTTCCGGCGCTTCCAGCACCAGCGTGCCGTTGTGCAGCAGCGTCAGCGAACGCGAGAGCGCCAGCCCGATGCCCGTGCCGCTCTGCCCTTCGGTCTCCCGTAACCGGAAAAAAGGCTCGAAAATCTTTTCCTTCATCTCCTGGGGCACCAGGTAGCCGTCGTTCTTCACCCGGATGGTAAAGGACTGCCGGTCAGGAAAATAGGGGAGGAGCGCAATGTCCACCCGGGCGGCGGCATATTTCACGGCATTGCCAAATAAGTTGTAAATGATCTTATTGAAAGCGTCCACGTCCACCGCCGCCTGGAAGGGCTCTTCGGGCAGCTGCAGCGACAGGTCGGTATTGTGTTGCTCGGCCAGGGAGGTAAAGCCGGCGCAGGCTTCCGCCACCAGCGCGGAAATATCGGCCTGCTCGATGGACAGGTGGAACCGGTGGATCTCGGTTTGGCGGAAATCGAGCAGCTGGTTGGCCAGGTCCACCAGCCGGTTGGTGTTGCGCTGCATGATCTGCAGGCTGTTGCTGATCTCGGGCAGGCCGCCCACCTTGCGGATCACCTTGGCCAGGGGTACCTTGATGAGGGTCAGGGGCGTCTTGATCTCGTGGGCCACGTTGGTGAAAAATTCCATCTTGGCTTCCAGCACCTCTTTTTCCTTGGCCAGCTCCAGCCGCTCGAACTTCCGGCGGTTCTTTTCTTCCATGCGCTCGTGGTACGACTGCACCAGGTACACCACCAGCCCCACCGCCAGCAGGATATAAGCGGCATAGGCCAGCGGGCCGGCCCACCAGGGCGGCTGGATGACGATGATCAGCTTCGTTTCCTGTGGGCTCCAGGCGCCGTTGCCGTTGGAGGCCTTTACCCGGAACACATAGGTGCCCGGCGTCAGCCCCATGAAATACACCCGGCGGTTGGTCTTTAGGTTGATCCAGCTCCTGGACAACCCTTCCATCTGGTAGCTATACTGCGTCATGTCGGGGGCCGTATAGCTCAGGGCGGCAAAATCGATGCTGAAGGTGGACTGGCGGTGGTTCAGCGTCAGCTTTTTGGAAAAAGTCACGGACTGACGCAGGGGCGAGCCTTCGGCCCGGATGGCCGTTTCGCGGTTGTTGACCTGGAAGCCCGTGATGGAAACCGGCGGCACAAAGCTGCTCTGGCCGATCTCTTCGGGCCGGAAGCTGATGAGGCCTTTGGCGCTGCCGAAATACATCCGGCCCGCGGCATCCTTAAAGGCGGAATTATAGTTGAACTGGTCGCTGAGCAACCCGTTGGCCGTCGTGTACACCTGCACGCCGCCGGAAGGGGGATGAAAGCGTACCAGTCCCCGGGTGGTGCCGATCCACAGCTGCTGGCGGGCGTCTTCCAGGATGCTGAGGATAAAGTTGCTGGGAAAGCCGTTGGCCGTGCCGTAGCGGGTAAAGGAGCTGTCTCGTTCGTTGAACCGGCATAACCCCTCCTCCGTGGCCACCCACAGCTGCCGGCGGCTGTCTAAAAATATGGAGTTGACCCCATTGCTGCCCAGGCTGTTGGACTTTGTTTCTTCATGCCGCAGGTTGCCGCTCTTTCCCGTGGCCGGGTTGTAATAAAACAGGCCGTTGCCGAAGGTGCCCGCCCAAAGCACGCCTTTGTCGTCCTTTTGGATGGAGGTATACCAGTTCCATTGGGGCATCCCCGGGGTCCAGTACAGGCTGTCGGCGGGCCGGCTGTAGGTGAACATGCCGGAGGGCGTGGTGATGAGGATCTCGTCCGGGGAAGGCTGGTAGAACGTATAAATGAAGTTGTGCCAGAGCACGTTGCCCTGCCCCGCGTTGAAATGCCGCACTACCTTGCCGGAGCGCAGGTCCAGCACGTCGAGGCCGTGGTGGAAAGTGCCGATCCACAGCTCGTCGCCGGTGGCCAGCAGGCCGTGGATGTTGAAAAAAGTGACGCTGCCCGGGGCGCCGTCGGCCTGGAAGCGGGTGAAGGTGCCCGTGGCGGGGTCCAGGCGGTTCAGCCCCGCGTCCTCGGTGCCGATCCATACCTGCCCGTAGCGGTCTTCTTTGATCTCGCGGACCACGTTGCCGCCGAGGGAGTTCTCGCCTTTTTTGGGAAAGTATTTCTTAAACGGGCTGTATTGGTTGGGAAAATAGTTGATGCCCCCGAAATAGGTGCCGGCCCAGACGCCGCCTTCCCGGTCGCGGCAAAAAGTATAGATGGCGTTGTCGGTAAGGGAATACGGGTCGTTGTAATCTTTTTGCAGGCGCACCGTTTTGCCGGTCTGGCGGTTGTATACGATGATGCCGGACTCGGTGCCCAGCCAGTACTCGCCGGGAGCGGTTTGCAGGATGCTGCGGATGTATAAATTCTTTTGGGGGCTGTTGGGCACCGTAATGTCCGTATAGGTGGAGCGGTCCGCCCCGATCACCTTGATCTCCGTATTGGAGGTGCCGGCCCAGATCTGCCCGTCGGCCGTAGTGTACAGGCTTTCGATCCAGCGGTTGGGCGTGGGGGGCGAATGGCCGAACAGGTCGAGGCCGGAAAAGGAATCGCTTTGGGGGTGGTATTTTTCCAGGTACCCGTTGGGGGTGCCGATCCAGACCGCTCCCTCCGGGCTGGTGCAGATGCTGGTGGCCGCGAAGTATTTATGCTGGTCGTAAAACGCCAGCTGGCCGGTGCGCTTCGCCAGCCGGCACAGGTTGTAGCCCGAGGTGAACCAGAGGTTTCCTCCTTTGTCCTCCGCGATCTTATCGATATAGAAGCCCCTGGTGGCGGGCGCCAGGCGGAACTCCTCGGTCCGGTCGAGGTATTGGTACAGCCCTGTTTCCGTGCCCACCCAGAGCGTGCCCTCCTTATCGAGGAACAGCGAGTGGATGTTGTTGCTGCCGATGGCGCCCTCCTTGCCCGGGGTTTTGCGAAAGGTTTTGAAGGTGTAACCGTCGAAGCGGTTCAGCCCGTCCTTGGTGCCGAACCACATAAAGCCCATTTTGTCCTGCATGCTGCAGGTGACGGTATTGTGCGACAGGCCGTTCTCTACCTGATAATGGCGGAAGTAGAAGGACTGCGCCCGGAGGGGCAGGCCGCACCATAATAATAAGGAAGCAAGCAGGGCAAAAAGTAATCGTTGCATGGAGAAGGTGAAGGTCTTAAAGGTAGCACAATCTGCCGGTCCGGGGCGGGGGTGGTACGTTTTGCGGAGGTTCTGGAATTATTTATGGAAGGGAGCGCCCGGCAGGGTAAGCAAATGTTAGTATGATACGATTTGTAGAAACTCTGGAACGCTGGGTAGAAAGGAAAAAAAGGAATAGCAGCAACTTTACATCACTATAAATTTTGTTAAAAACGATTCACGCCATGAAATTACGATTGCCTGCTTGCCGTCCCCGGGACGCCCTGTCCCCCTTGCCCTGTCCTGAAGCGCCCACGGCCGCCGTGAAGCCGGTATAGAAACCCATTCTTCCTTTGTAAAGATTTTTCATGAAGTATAAGACTACTCCTTGTGAGAAGAGAGCGCCTATGTTGCTGCTCTTCCTGCTTTCTTTTATTTCCTTCGGGGCTTTTGCCCAGGGAAACCAGATCACCGTTGCGGGTAAGGTCAGCTCGGATTCTTCCGTGCTGCAAAGCGTCACGGTGCAGTTGAAAGGCGATGCCAAAAAAGTAACCCAGACCAGCCAAAGCGGTGAGTACACCCTGGTGGTGCCGGCCAGCGGAACGCTGGTGTTTTCCGCCGTCGGCTACGAGGTGCAGGAAATGCCCATCGCCGGCCGCAGCATCGTCAACGTCCTGATGAAGTCCACCAGCAACACCCTGGGTGATGTGGTGATCATCGGCTTTGGCGGTACCCAGAAAAAAGCCTCCTCCGTCAGCTCCATCACCACGGTGAACGTCAAGGAACTGAAGGGGCCTACCGGCAACCTCACCAATACCCTGGCCGGCCGCATTCCCGGCATGATCTCCTTCCAGCGCTCCGGCGAGCCGGGCCTGGGTACGGATAACTCCTCCTTTTATATCCGCGGCCTGTCCACCTTCGGCACCGGCAAAACCGACCCGCTGATCCTCATCGACGGCGTGGAGTCGTCCTCCACCGACCTGGCCCGCATGCAGCCCGACGACATCGCCGACTTTTCGGTGCTGAAAGACGCTGCCGCCGCCTCGGTGTACGGCGCCCGCGGCGCCAACGGCGTGGTGCTGGTGAATACCCGTACCGGTAAGGAAGGCACCGCCCGCTTCTCCTTCCGGGCCGAGAACCGCGTTTCGTCCAATACCAAAAACTTTAACCTGGCTGATAACATTACCTATATGGAGCTGGCCAACGAAGCGGCCCTGACCCGCTCGCCCCTGGCCATCCAGCCCTATTCTCAAAACAAGATCGAGCATACCAAAGCCGGCGACGATCCCTACCTGTACCCCAACAACAACTGGATCGACAAGCTGATCAAAAAGAATACGGTCAACCAGAGCTATAACCTGAACATCAACGGCGGCAACGCCAAAACCCGCTACTACATCGCCGGCACCTACAACCAGGACAACGGCGTGCTGAAAGTGGACCCCATAAACGACTTCAACAGCAACATCAAGCTGAAGAACTATTCGCTGCGCACCAACATCAACCTGAACGTAACGCCCACCACCGAAGTAGTCGTGCGGATGTACGGCCAGTTCGATGACTACCAGGGCCCCATCGGGGGCGGCGCCGCCACCTTCAACAACGTCCTCTGGTCCAACCCGGTGATGTTCCCGGCCGTGTACCCCCAGGACAAGCTGCCCTATATCGACCACCCGCTGTTCGGTTCCGGCCGTACCGTCAATGCCGGCGGCCTGACCTCCACGCTGTTTGTGAACCCCTATGCCCAGATGGTGCGCGGCTATTCGGTGTACAAAACCTCCAACCTGCAGCCGCAGCTGGAGCTGAAGCAAAACCTGAACTTCATTACCCCGGGCCTGAGCTTCCGCACCATGGGCTACCTGCGGCGTTATTCGTACTATGCAGTGGACCGGAGCTATAACCCCTTCTACTATTCCGCCCTGGTGGACCCCACCACCCAGCAGTACAACCTGCAGGTGCTCAACGACGGCAGCGCTACCTCCATTGGGGCCGTGGGTACCGAATACCTGGGTGTGTCCGCCCCCCCGCGTGTGCTGGATTCCCGGTTCTGGTGGGAAGGTTCGGTGAACTATAACCGCAATTTTGGCAAGAACACCGTGGGCGGCACCCTGATCGGCGTGATGTCGAACTACGAGTCGGCCAACTATGAATCCAATATTGCCAACAGCGTCCAGGCATCGCTGCCCCAGCGCAACCAGACGCTGTCCGGCCGGTTCACCTACGGCTACGACAACCGCTACCTGGCCGAGTTCAACTTTGGCTATAACGGCTCCGAGCGTTTTGCCCGCAACAACCGCTTCGGCTTCTTCCCCTCCGCCGGTATCGGCTACCGCATCTCCAACGAGAAGTTTTTTGAACCCCTGAAAGGAACGATCGACGACCTGAAGTTCCGCGCCACCTACGGGCTGGTGGGCAACGACCAGATCGGCAGCATCAACGACCGCTTCTTCTACCTGTCCAACATCAACCTCAATGATGCGGGCTTCGGCGCCTCTTTCGGCAAGAACGACGGGGCAGGCACCTACTACCGCTCGGGTGTTTCGATCTCGCGCTACGCCAACGAGGACATCACCTGGGAACAATCCCGCTCGCTGAACCTGGGCATGGACCTGAAAATGTTCCGCGACCTGACCGTCACCGCCGAGGTGTACCAGCAATGGCGCTCCAATATCCTGCAGCCCAAGTCCACCGTAGAGTCGGCCGCCGGCTTCTCCGCCATCCCTTCGGCCAACTATGGCAAGGCTGAAACCCGGGGCATCGACCTGTCGGTGAACTACCAGCATTCCTACACCAAGGACTTCTGGATCAACCCCCGCGGCACCTTCACCTATGCCACCAGCAAGGTAAAAGTGACCGACGAGATCCAGTACCCCGCCAACATCGCCTACCTGTCGCGCCGCAACCGCTCCATCAGCCAGGTCTGGGGACTGGTGGCCGAGCGCCTGTTCATCGACCAGAAGGAAGTGGCCAACTCGCCCGTGCAATACGGCGATATCGGCCTGCTGGCCGGCGACATCAAGTACAAGGATATCAACAAGGACGGCGTCATCAACGACGACGACCGCGTACCCATCGGCTATCCCCAGCAGCCCGAGATCATCTACGGCTTCGGCGCCTCCCTGGGCTACAAGCGCTTCGACTTCGGCTTCTACTTCCAGGGTGCGGCCCGTTCGTCCTTCTTCATCAACCCGGCCAACATCCAGCCGTTCTACCTGAACGGCGGCTACCAGAACAACCTGCTGAAGGGCATCGCCGACAACCACTGGTCGGAAGACAACCAGGACCCCTACGCCTTCTGGCCCCGCCTGAGCAACTGGATGGTGGAGTCTAACAATAAAACCTCTACCTGGTGGATGCGCAGCGGCGACTTCCTGCGGCTGAAGAGCGTGGACCTGGGCTACACCCTGCCCGACATCAAGGCCCTGAAGCTCAAAGGCACCCGCATCTATATGTCGGCCACCAACCTGTTCATCCTCAGCTCCTTCAAAGAGTGGGATGTGGAAATGGGCGGCAACGGCCTGGGCTATCCCATTCAATCCGTGTACAGCATGGGCGCCCAGCTGAATTTCTAACCACCTCCTATTTAAACGCACTAATGAATACCATGAACCTCTTCAAATTCAATAAAGACAGGAACCGGAAGCTGCTCTTCCCGGCCCTGCTGCTGGTAGCCCTGGGTACGGGCGTCTCTTCCTGTAAAAAGTACCTCGACATCGTGCCCGACAACGTGGCCACGCTGGACAATGCCTTCAAGTTGCGCAACGAAGGCGAGAAGTTTCTCTTTACCCTTTATTCCTACATGCCCAAGAACGGCGACGGCTGGTACAACGTGGCGCTGACCGGCGCCGACGAGATCTGGTACCCCCAGGACGACCAGACCCACTGGCATGCCGCTTTCCGTATCGCCCAGGGACAGCAGAACGCTGCCGACCCCTACTTCAACGAATGGGCGGGCTGGCGCAAGGGCGGAAACGGGAATACCCGCTTCGACAACCAGAAGCTCTGGACCGGCATCCGCAACTGCAACATCTTTCTGGAGAACCTGCAGGATCCCGCCAAGGTGCCGGATATTTCGGCTGCCGAACGCTCGCGCTGGATCGGCGAAGGCTTGTTCCTGAAAGCTTACTACCACTTTCAAATGCTGCGGATGTATGGGCCCATTCCCCTCATCAACGAGAACGTGCCGGTGGATGCCGACCCGGCCAGCTCCTATGTAAAAAGGGCGCCGGTGGATGAATGCGTGAACACCATCTCCTCCTGGCTGGACAGCGCCGCCAAGCTGCTGCCCGTCCGCATCGAGAACGAGAACACGGAAATGGGCCGCGTGACCCAGCCCATTGCACTGGCCCTGAAGGCCAAGCTGCTGGTGACGGCCGCCAGCCCCCTGTTCAACGGCAACCCCGACTTTGCCGGCTTCAAGGATAAAGACGGCGTGGCGCTATTCAACCCCTCCTTCGATGCCGAAAAATGGGTGAAGGCCCGCGATGCCGCCAAGGCCGCCGTGGAAGCCGCCGAACTGAACGGTTTCTCCCTTTATAAATACACCAACGACATTTATAGGCTGAGCGACTCCACCAAGGTGCAGCTCAACATCCGCAATGCCGTTACCCAGCGCTGGGGCGTGGAAACCGTCTGGGGCAATGCCCAGATGTATTTTGCCAACGAAGCCCTGTGCATGCCGCCGCAGGAAAGGGGCACCAACGTCGACCGCTTCCAGTTGCAGGGCGTGTGGGCGCCGCCGATCAAGATCGCCAAGTTGTTCTATACGTCCAACGGCGTGCCCATCGACGAAGACAAAACGCTGAATTTCAGCAACTACGACCAGCTGAAAACCGCCACCGCCAAGGACCGCTATTATATCGAGCAGGGATACAACACCGCCCGCCTGAACTTCGACCGCGAGCCCCGCTTTTATGCCGACCTGGGCTTTGACGGCTCGCTCTGGTACATGAAGGACGGCAATGCCTCCGGCAGCGACGTGGCCACCTTTTATGTAAAAGCCAAGAACAGCGAAAGCGCCGGCGTCGGGCACTTTACCAACTGGAGCGAAACCGGCTACTTCGTCAAAAAGCTGGTGAGCTGGGAATCGACCACCCGTGGTACCTCCGCCCCCGTATGGCGCAGCTATCCCTGGCCCGAAATGCGGCTGGCCGACCTGTACCTGATGTATGCCGAAGCGGAAAACGAAGTGGCCGGCGGATCGGCTACTGCTATCAGTTACCTGGACAAGGTGCGCGAGCGCGCCGGCCTGAAAGGCGTGGTGGAGTCGTGGACGGCTTATGCCCAGAACCCTTCGAAGTTCAGCAGCAAAGAAGGCCTGCGCGCCATCATCCACCGCGAACGCACCATCGAGCTGATGTTCGAAGGCCAGCGCTACTGGGACCTGCGCCGCTGGAAGGAAGCCGCCGAGGAGCTGAACAAGGACATCACCGGCTGGAGCATCACCGGCAAGACCGACAATACCTACTACAAGGAGCGCCAGATCTTCAGCCAGCGGTTCATTGCCCCCCGCGATTATTTTTCGCCCATCGGCAACTACGATACCCGCCGCAACCCCCGCCTGGTGGAAAACCCGGGCTGGAGCAACTAGTAACCAATAACCATTACCTGTAAAAATCAGATCATGAACTATAGAAAAATATTTTCTTCCCTGCTGCTGCCCACGGTGTTGCTGACGGCCGCGTGCAACAAAGAGCTGGAATCGCATAACCCGGTGGAAAGCGACGGTGCCGTACCGGCCCAGGTGAGCGGGGTGAAGGTGGTCAACGGAAACGGCAAGGCGACGATCTCCTACACGCTGCCCAACGACCCCAACCTGCTGTATGTAAAAGCGGTGTACACCATCACCACCGGCCAGCAATACGAAGCCAAGGCCTCTTATTACAACAACTCCCTGATGGTGGAGGGCTTTGCCGATACGCTGGAGCACGAGGTAAAACTGTATTCGGTCAGCCGCTCGGAAGTGGCCTCGGCCCCGCTGAGCGTTACCATCAAGCCCCTGGTAGCCCCCATCTGGCAGGTATACCGCAGCCTGCAGGTGATGAACGCCTTCGGCGGCTACAACTTCACGGCGCTGAACGCTTCGCGGGCCAACCTGGCCATCCTGGTCACCAAGCCCAACGTGTTCAAGGAATACGAGACCGACAACAACATCAGCGTGTACACCAATACCGACAGCATCCTGTCGAAAGTGCGCGGCCTGGATACGCTCAATTACCGCTACGGCTTTCTGATCAGGGACCGCTGGGGCAACAAGACCGATACGGTGTACCAAACGGTGAAGCCGCTGTTCGAGACCCAGCTGGACCCCAATAAGTTCAAAGCCTTTGTACTGCCCGGCGATGCGCCGCAGGTGACCAACGGCGCGGCCCTGCCCTATGCCTGGGACGGCAAGCTGGGATGGCCCAATACCTCCTTTACCAACCAGGTGCCCGGCGGCTCCGGCCCGCACATGATCACCTTCGACATGGGCGCCACCGCAAAGCTCAGCCGCGTCTGGATCCGGCCCTTCCCCGAAGGAACGAGGTATTACTACCTCACCACCATGAAGCGCTTCGAGATCTGGGGTTCCACCAATCCGTCGCTGAACGGCGCGCTGGACGGCTCCTGGAGCCTGCTGGGGAGCTACACGGTGAAGAAGCCCTCGGGCCTGCCCTACGGCACCGACAGCGCCGAAGACCAGGCCACGGCCGCTGCCGGCTTCAACTGGGACATCGACCTGGCGGCGCCCAAGGTGCGGTACCTGCGCGTCCGCTGCCTGGAGAACTTTGCCGGCGGCACCGCCCAAAGCATCAACGAACTGAAAGTTTACGGCGATCCCCGCTAACAGCGGATCCAAAAACCGGGCAGGCTGCAGGCCCTTCCGCCGGCAGCCTGCCTTCAAAAACCTGACAAATGCAAATGCGCATGAAAAAAATTACGGCCGCTACGGCCATGCTTATGGGCCTGTTCGCCCTTGCTTCCTGCTCCAAGTGGGACGAATACAAGGAATACACTGCCGGGGGAGAAACCCTTTATACCGGCAAGCTGGATTCGGTAAAAGTATACTCCGGTAACCAGCGGGTACAGGTCCTGGGCCTGTTGCCGGCCGATCCGAAGATCACCAAAACCAAGATCACCTGGAACGACGGCCGCGATTCAGCGGTCTACGATATTACCAAGGGTGTGGGCATCGATTCCTTCAAAAGGATCATCCCCGTCACCGAAGGCATCCAGGTGTTTAAGATCCAGAACTTCGACGCGGCGGGGAACAGCTCCCTGACGGTGACCCAGACCGGTGTGGCCTATGGTCCCAAGTATGCGGCGGGGCTGAGCAACCGGCCGGTTTCCCGGGCCGAGGTGCTTGCGAACGGAAGCGCGGAAGTGGCCTGGGACAGTTTTGATACCACCACCGGTGTCAAGGGCACCTGGGTACGTTATACCCGGACGAACAACAACGCCGATTCGGTGTTTGTGCCCGTAAGCCAGCAGCTGACCACGCTGCCCGATTTCAAAGCCGGTACGTCCCTGACCCTGCGCACGAAATACCTGCCCAAGCCCACCGCTATCGATACGTTTTACAGCGCGGCGCAAACCGTAGGCGTCATGTACGACGTCACCTCCCGCTACATCGTTGATGCGGGCCCCGGCTTTGCCAATTCCGCCGGCGGCAATGACCGCTGGCAGACGCCCACCAACTGGATCACCACGGCCGATGTACGCAACGGCGGCAATAATATCGGCGGCCTGGACAACGGCAGCTGGCTGCCCTCGAAAGCGCTTTCCATTGAGGCCTGGTGGGGCATGACGGCCATACCCAATGGCAAGGTGTACCAGACCGTTACCCTTCCGGCCGGAAAATACACGCTGGTGGTCACCGCAGGCGATTGTTCCTCGGGCGGTACCAAGTACATCACGGTAGCTGCCGGCAGCACGCTGCCCGACATCGCCAGCACGCCCAACACGGCCCTTGCGTACAAGAGCATCGATAAGTTCGCGGACAACAAGCTCAGTTTCACGCTGGCCAACGCCACGCAGGTTTCCATCGGTATCCAGGCGAACATGACGGCCGAAGGGAATTTCATGAAAGTATTCAAGGTGCGGCTGTTCGGACTGCCTTAATCGGCTTGCCCGCAGGGAACACTAGCGTATCTTCCAACCGCTACCGCTGATTCATTCACTAAAACCAACCATATGAGAAGAGTCATCAAAGGCGTCTGCCTGGCCCTGGCCCCGGTTCTGTTGCTGTCCTTCGTCCATCCGCCCAAGAAGCGAAAGGCGGACATTGCCGGTCACTGGGTAACGGGTAACCCGTCCGATCCGAAAACATCGCCCCACATGAAGGTTTTTGAGGAGAACGGCAGCTATTATTGTGTGGGTTTTGAACAGGTGGGTACGGTCCTGACCCATAAAGGGCGCTACAAAGTGGTGGACGACGGCCACTTTAAGGAAAAGGTGACCAACGTGCGGTTCAACGCGCAATGGGACCTGAGGGGCAAAGAGTTCCTCAACAACTACGAGCTCAGTAAGGACGGCAAGTCGCTGGTGCTCAGCGGCGTGGTCTATTCCAGGGATGGAAAGGATTCACTGCGGTGGTCGCACCGGTACCGGAAGCTGGAGGTCCCCGAATAGGGATTACCGCCTTCGGCTGTTCACTAAGCTTCTTCCCGTTTCAAAAAGCCCCGGCATCTGCAAGATGCCGGGGCTTTACTTTTTAAAGATGTACGATTTGAAGAAGTTTTGGTACCTATTGCCCTGTCTGTATTTTACAAGTTGATTTTCTTTGTAAAAAGCCTCCCGCTCACCTATTGTTACCGAAATCATTTTCCCCATTCCGCATGAAACAGTTCTTCCAACCCTTGTTATATGGCTGCTGCCTGGCTGCGGCCGCCTTATTTTCCCTTCAACCGGCAAGCGCACAGATGGCCCCGCCCGCTGCCGCACCGGCCGGCAACCCCATTATCCGGCATAAATACACCGCCGACCCGGCCGCCTTCGTACACCAGGGCACCGTGTACCTCTATGCCGGCCACGACGAAGCGCCGCCCCGCCAGGAGCGGTACGTGATGAACGAGTGGCTGCTGTTCTCCTCCACCGATATGGTCCACTGGAAGGAGCATCCCTCGCCCCTGAACGTAAAGGAATTTGCGTGGGCCAAAGGCGATGCCTGGGCCTCACAGGTGATCGAACGCAACGGCAAATTCTACTGGTACGTGGCGGTGGAGCACGGCACCATCGGCGGCAAGTCCATCGGCGTAGCCGTTGCCGACAGCCCTGCCGGCCCCTTTAAGGATGCCCGCGGCTCGGCCATCATCACCAACGACATGACCACCGACACCAAGATCAGCTGGGACGATATCGATCCTTCGGTGATCATCGACGACGACGGCCAGGCCTACCTGTTCTGGGGCAATACCAAATGCTATTATGCAAAGCTCAAGGAAAACATGATCGAGCTGGATGGTCCCATCCAGACCGTCGACCTGCCGCATTTTACCGAAGCACCCTGGATCCACAAACGCAACGGCTGGTACTACCTGTCGTATGCCTACGAGTTTCCCGAGAAGATTGCCTACGCCATGAGCCGCAGCATCCATGGCCCCTGGCAGTTCAAGGGCATCCTCAACGAGGTGGCAGGTAATTCCAATACCAACCACCAGTCCATCATCGACTTCAAAGGCAAAAGCTATTTCATCTACCACAATGGTGTAATCCCCACCGACGGCAGCAGCTACCACCGCTCCGTCTGCATCGACTACCTGCACTACAACAAGGACGGCACGTTGAAAAGGGTGGTGATGACCACGGAAGGAGTGAAGGCCGCAGGTGGGAAGTAAGAACCTCCATAACCATTTTCAAAAAAATCGATCCTCATTCTAACCCGGTAGCTGCCTATGAAAATGCTGCAAACCAGCGACTACGTCGTTTTTCTTGTTTACTTCCTGATCGTGGCCCTGTATGGGTGGTGGGTGTACCGCAAAAAGAAAACGGCCCGCCTTTCCACGCAGGACTATTTCCTGGCGGAAGGTTCTTTGACGTGGTGGGCCATCGGCGCCTCGCTGATCGCCTCCAATATTTCCGCCGAACAGTTTATCGGCAT
>NZ_JBBBEI010000090.1:0-1159 GCF_037132455.1 Huijunlia imazamoxiresistens
TGACATTAAACTTGAATTATTCATTAAGGCTGGCCGGCCTTCGGCAAGCCTTCGCCCGTTATGGGCAAGGCAACCAGATCTTAAAATAGTTGCCGGTAAGTGGAAGTGGTTTACATTTTCAGAGCCCGGCCTCTGTGGGACAGGACAGGGGAAGCTGCTTCAGCTTTCTGCACACCCCTCCAGCAGGGTCAAGTCAGGTCTCTTTTCCACAGGTTGGCCGCTCTCCGCAGCTCGATCTACTTCGCGCCAAAAGACAGCTATGAAATTTGAAAGGGGTCAGTTGAAAGCCTCCGCCGGATTTTGCCAATGGCCCTGGTGGACGGACAGGTCGCAGCCCTCCGCACATTTCCTGTTACATCGTGACAGTAGACAGGAGCCCAGCCCATAACATAGGCTTGCCAAAAGCCTGGTGACATTAAACTTGAATCATTCACTAAGGCTGGCCGGCCTTCGGCAAGCCCTTTCACGTTGTGCGCAACTAAAGCCTCCCGCTTCAACAGCCAAAATGTATTTAGAGAATGCCTATTACGAGAAGTTCTGCTCAAAAAAGCAAGACGCTGGAAGAGAATTATCAAGATTTGTCAAAGGACAAGAACCAGTTTTGGGCCGAATTCGGAGAAGCTATGCTAGCTTTTCTCTTAGTAGTGAATGAAGCTTTCAAGACAACGCCACTTTGGGGTTTGACCTCACACGAAAGATTGTTGATCCAAGCTGAAGATAATTGGGAGTCGCCAGCCTATGTAATAGTAGGTGCTTTTGGAAAATCATATATAATTGAATACTTAATTCCAAGACACAGAGCACCCTGGCCAGATGCTACTGTTCGAGGGACGGTAAATTCATTAGAAGCTGCAAAGAAATACTTCCTAATAGCCATGAGGGAAAGTGAAGGATGGAAAGACAATGAGGAGCTAAGGTATTTGCTTTCAGAATTTGGGACGTCATAAAGGAAAATGCGCACAACATCGGCTTGCCAAAATACGGGCTGGCGAACATCTGCCGATCTAATTAACTTTACTGATCAACAAAACAAAGGCTAGGCTGAAGCGCTCGGAATTCCCGTACTTCGGCAAGCCGTTCACCGTCAAACTGTCTAAAAACTATTGTCATTTGAGTCTGTTCAGAAAGGCATAGGTAAGTGCTTATTGTTATCTTTACT
>NZ_JBBBEI010000091.1:0-1147 GCF_037132455.1 Huijunlia imazamoxiresistens
TATACTTTACAAGGGATAAATTAGTGAGTTCTGGTTATCAAAGAATTGGAACTTTAATGGCATTAATGTTTTAAGTTCCTTTTTGAAATTTTGGTTGATGTCCTTAAAAAAGGATTCAATCGCCTGGTGAAATGCTGCAGGCTTTTCATAATATCTGGCATAAAGGATTTTCTTTTTGGCAAACTTCCATAGCCGCTCAATAATATTAAGATTGGGCGAATAAGGAGGCAGAAAAAGCAGGGTGATGCCCAAAGACTTAGCCGCAGCCATTACCAGTTGGCAACGTTGGTAGCGGGCATTGTCCAGCACGATATAGATGGGTTTACCCCTGAAATGACTTTTGAGCTGCTTTAGGAATTGCACCAGCGTATCGGCTGTGATGTAGGTGGTATTAGTCAGGGTGACCACCTTTTTGCTGATGGCATGAACCACCCCCAGTACATTGATTCGGTTCCTGCCCGAGGCCGCTTTGATAAAGATGCGGGCCACGCACCACAGGCAACACAGAAAAGGCTGGAGCATAAAATGAGCGGCATCCAGGAACAGCAGATGAATCTTTCCCTTCCTGGCCTCTTCTATGGCGGGCTGTAAGTGTTGCTCCATCCAGCTGTGCTGCTGCTCATTGTCAGCCTTTGCTGGTACATGGCCGCACTTGATGAACTTCAGGCCATGCCGGCTCATAAAGCTGCGTACCTGTTGCTCACTGCGTTCTATACCGGTGAGTTCTTTGATACGATCGGCCGCTTCCCGGGCGCTATGGGGCGGCTGCTCGCTGAAGCAGGACAGGATGGAGGAGGATTTGCTTTCCAGCTCGCTTTGGTTGGTGCCGTAGTTATTGCTGAGCAGGCCCTTATATCCCTCATCCTCATAGACCTTGATCCAATGGGCCACGGTGTTGGCGTGCAGGCCGGTAATAAAGCCAATTTCCTGGTTGGAATAGGAAGAAACAGCCTTTAAATAAACCGAAAAAATCCTTTTTTGAACCATGGGTTGAGGATATGCATAACGTTCGTAACTTAGTTTTTCAATGTCAGCGGGCCTGATGTTGAACTGAAGAGCGGGCATATGTTTGTTGTTAGCACTACAAAATTGCCCCTCTTTTTTTTATGCCCGCTCAACTCACAATTTTACCCCTTACCGAGTATAG
>NZ_JBBBEI010000092.1:0-1119 GCF_037132455.1 Huijunlia imazamoxiresistens
TCATAATCCTGCCCGGCGCCTTCCACCAGTCCGAAGCCGTATTCGTGCTCCAGCTCCTGGCTGTCGGCATGCGGGTCCACCACGTCCACGTTCAGCGAAAATTCCTTCAGCTCGCGGACCACATCGGCCACTTTCGAGTTGCGGATGTCGCTCACATTCTCCTTAAAAGTGGCTCCCATCACCAGCACGCGGGCCGCCTTTACGTCGGCTACGCTGGAGATGATGTGGCGCAGCACCTTGCGGGCCACGTACACGGCCATGCTGTCGTTGATCTGGCGGCCGGCCAGGATCACACGGGAGTTGTAGCCCAGCTCGGAAGCCTTGTAGGTGAGGTAGTAGGGATCCACGCCAATGCAGTGGCCGCCTACCAGGCCGGGGAAGAACCGCAAAAAGTTCCACTTGGTGCCGGCAGCTTCCAGCACTTCGTAGGTATTGATGCCCATCTTGTCGAAGATGATGGAGAGCTCGTTCATCAGGGCGATGTTGAGGTCGCGCTGGGTGTTTTCGATGATCTTGGCCGCTTCCGCCACCTTGATGGAGGAGGCGCGGTGCACGCCGGCTTTCACCACCAGCTCGTACACTTTGGCGATCACTTCCAGGGATTCGGCGTCGCAGCCCGACACCACCTTGACGATGGAGGAGAGGGTGTGCTGCTTGTCGCCGGGGTTGATGCGTTCGGGAGAGTAGCCGATCTTGAAGTCTTCGCCGGCTTTGAGGCCGGAGAGCTTTTCGATGATGGGCAGGCAGTCTTCCTCGGTGCAGCCGGGGTAAACGGTGGATTCGAAGACCACGTAGTCGCCTTTTTTGATCACCTTGCCTACGGTCTGGGAGGCTTTCTTCACCGGGGTAAGGTCCGGCACGTTGTGCTCGTCCACGGGGGTGGGCACGGCTACGATGTAGAAGGAAGCTTCGGCCAGCTGCTCGAGGCTGTTGGTGAAGACGATGTCGGTGTTTTCAAAATCTTCGCTGGAAAGTTCGTTGCTGGGATCGATGCCTTTGCGCATCAGTTCCACGCGCTGGGCGTTGATGTCAAAGCCGATCACGGAGATTTTTTTGGCGAACTCCAGGGCGATGGGCAGGCCTACGTAGCCCAGACCGATCACGGCCAGCTTTTCCTGC
>NZ_JBBBEI010000093.1:0-1057 GCF_037132455.1 Huijunlia imazamoxiresistens
GAAGAAACCATGGAAGGCACCAGCCCCTTCACCGCTTTCGGCGGCGGCATTGAGAACTGCCTGACCGACTGGACCTTCTCGTTCCCTACCAATCCCGCTTTCCAGGGCAACAAAGCCGTACGCTTCGAGATCCGCAAGGACCAGCCCCTCGTAGGTTCCTCCGAAAGGGTTCGTTCCGAAGTGACCATCATCCGCGGCTCCGAATGGCCGGGCTTTACCAAGAACGCCTGGTATTCCTTCGCCATCTATTTCCCCACGGTAGGCTTTGAGCCGGACGACACCCGCGATTGCATCAACCAATGGTTCGAAGACGGTTCCGACGAAACCACCATCCGCGCCCAGAGCGATAAAGCATTTTTGGAAGTAACGCCTGCCTCGGGTTCTTCCACCCTGAAAAAATATGACCTCTTCGCCGCTTCACTGGGTGCTGCAGGCAGCGTAGCCACCGACGGGCCTTCTACTTTCCAAAAAATCTCCAAGGACAAATGGCACGAGTTCGTATTCCACATTGTACACTCTACCGGCTCCGACGGTTTGATCGAAGTATGGCGCGACGGTGTAAAGATCCACAACATCGTGGGCCGCAACATGCACCTGAAGCTGCCCAAGTGGAAGATCGGCCTGTACAAATCTTCTTTCCTGGATAAATCTTCCAGCAGGTATTCAAGAGTGCTGCATTTCGACAACGTGCGTGTAGGTAATGCCAACGCCACCCTCGCCGACATGCGGTCTGCGCTGCCCACTACCACACCCACAACGCCGACTACGGATACCGTTGTAGTGACCCCGCCGACCACTCCCACAACCGATACCACTACGACTACGACGACCACTCCTCCGCCCACTACCACTACCGGTACGCAGCAGGTGGTAAGCTATACCCTGGTAAACGCGGACACCGATAAGGACATCATGACCATCGCTCCCGGTGCCGCCATCAGCATTGCCAAGGCAGGCACCAACAAGTTCAGCATCCGCGCCAACATGGCCAATGGTACTTCCTGCGTGGTGAAGATGGTACTGAGCGGTTCCAAGAGCCAGACCCGTTACGACGATG
>NZ_JBBBEI010000094.1:0-972 GCF_037132455.1 Huijunlia imazamoxiresistens
CTTTAATAAAAAATTGGGTTACAGTTCCATGGCGACCAGTCACCGAATGCCGCCACGAACGCAAAGCCGCTGGACGTTGTATGCCATTCTAAACCAAAGCCAAAACTAAAAACACGTGAACGGGATTGGGTTCATATTGATGCTTTTATTCGTCTTCATCGGGCTGCCAGCTACTGTTGGATTGCTGGTATATTTTATACCAAAAAAACTTGGATACCCTAAAGTGGCAAAATGGCTGACATGGACTTATATAGTCTTTGTTGGCTTTATAGCTATAACCACAATATTTGAAGATGAACTTTTTTCCAAAAGCGATGCTAAGAAGCTAATTAAAGAGCAAAACATCGACCTGACTGAGGACTTCACACTTAATGAAAATGAGTCAATGTGGGCTATTGGCGACTTTTATCACACATTTACTTTGACCATTTCGGAAAACGACAAACGACAAATTATAAACTCAATAAAAAGTGATCCATTTTTCAAAAAATCACCAGACTCCGTAGTTGACTATCTATTTAATCCATCAATTAATCGCTATGAAGGGCCGAGAGTAACCCAAAACTACGAAGACGAAGACTCGTATTTCCGGGAGTTATTCCAACCAAACGGAAAAGGATATGCACCTACTTTCAGGCGAATTAGAATCAGTAAGGCTGACAACACTTTGACCTTCGAAGATATAGACGATTAGATGAAACGGCATACAACAGTGGTCTTGGCGCTATGGCGGGGTGACGGAACGCCGCATCGGCTCTAGGTCCATTGGGCAGCAGTAGTTCCGGAAGGACGAATAACCCCGGGCTGATATTTTTATCCTCATCTTTTGTACATTTATGGGCAGCGGTTCGTGGCTGGATGAGCGGGAATGCCGCCGCGGCGCCAAGCCCTCGGACGTCAAACTGTCTAAAAACTATTGTCATTTGAGTCTGTTCAGAAAGGCATAGGTAAGTGCTTATTGTTATCTTTACT
>NZ_JBBBEI010000095.1:0-926 GCF_037132455.1 Huijunlia imazamoxiresistens
AACTTTTCGCAGTTCTATGAGCTGCCGCTGCTGCGCAACCCCGCCCTGGCCGGCATCTACAACGGCGATGTGCGCCTCACCAGCGCCTACCGCAACCAGTGGCAGGCCGTCACCACGCCCTACCAGACCATGGCCCTGGGCTCCGAGGTGAAGTTCGCCGTCAGCGAGGCTTCCAACGACTACTTCTCCCTGGGCCTGCAGGTCACCAACGACGTGGCCGGCGACTCCCGCATGGGCAAAACACAGGTGCTGCCGCTGCTGGCCTTCCACAAGTCGGTCAACGGCGACAAGGACTCCTACCTCTCCGCCGGCTTTTTGGGCGGGGCGGTGCAGCACCGCTTCGATCCCACCAAGCTCACTTTTGACGACCAGTTCGTGGGCGGCTCCTTCCGGGCTACCAACGCCACCCGCCAGACCTTCAGCAATACCAACGTCACTTATTGGGATGCGGCCGCCGGCCTGAGCTACTCCTCGGTGATGGGCTACGATACCCGCTACTATATCGGTGCGGGCCTGTTCCACTTCAACCAGCCCAAGGTGGCCTTCAACCGCGCTAATGACTTTAGGCTGAACCGCAAGTTCGTCTTCAACGCGGGCCTGAACGTGCCCACGGGCGAATGGGACCGGCTGACCCTTTACGGCGACTACTTTGTGCAGGGCGGCAACAGCCAGGGGCAGGGCGGCTTTCTGTTCACCCACAACCTGCTGCAGGAAGACGAGGAGGAGTCGGTGGACCTGGTGGGCGGCCTGTTCTGCCGGTGGAACGATGCGGTGATCCCGATGGTAAAGCTCAATTACTACAAGCTGGCGGTGGGCCTGAGCTATGACGTGAACATCTCGAAGCTGAAGACGGCCTCGAACCTGCGCGGCGGCATGGAGCTGACCCTTTCGTACAAAAGCTTTCTGAACATCCGCAACTCCTCGCT
>NZ_JBBBEI010000096.1:0-901 GCF_037132455.1 Huijunlia imazamoxiresistens
AGGTTGCCGTCGTTGTACCAGTCGCTCAGCTCGTTGTCGTCAATGGAAGCGAAAGCGCTGTCGGCGTTGGCGCCGGCCGTGGCCCGAACGATGCCGATGGCATTGCGGCTGACTTTGAAGGAAGGCGTCAGCGGCGTCGGGCCCCGCTTCAGTTGGGAAGGCAGTCCCGCCGAAGGCAGCACGGTGGTCAGCCCGCCGGTTACCGGGAAGGCCTTGGAGGTCAGCGTCAGGGAAGCACCCTTCAGGCCGTCGGCAGCCGCCTTCAGCGTAATGGTGCCGGCCTGTGTCCGCGAGCGCACCAGCACACGGTTCACGCCGCACTCCACCGGCAGGTTTTGGGACAAAATGTAGTTGTCGGGACCTTGCGCCATACCGCCCCGCCATTCGGCAGGACCGTCCAGCTCAAAGCGCACCATATCCAGGGCCGTGGGGCAGCGCTGGCCCCCGGCGTCCACCACTTCCACCTCGATCAAGGCCAGGTCGTGGCCGTCGGCCTTCAGGCCCGCAGGGGCGGTCATGGCTTTCAGGCGCAGGGCGGCGGGTTTGCCGGCGGTTTTGATCTCGTCGGAGCAAAGCGGCTTGCCCCCGGCATCGTAGCCTACGGCGCTGATGGCACCCGGCTGCCACTGCACGTTTTTGAAGGTGTACAGGAAGCGGTTGCTCTGCTCGCCAAAGCCCAGGGATTTGCCGTTCACCTTCAGCTCCACCTTGTCGGCGGAGGAAATGACAAAGATGTCTTTTTTCACTTCAGGAGTATAGTTCCAGTGGCCGATGATGTGGAGGCGGGGCTTTTCCACGTCCACCCATCCGTCCCACATCACCTGGTGGGCGTAGAAGTTGTCCTTCTTAATGCGCAGGGCATCCACCTCGCCGCTGCGGCGGAAGTTCTCGGCGCCGCGGT
>NZ_JBBBEI010000097.1:0-896 GCF_037132455.1 Huijunlia imazamoxiresistens
AACTTCGGTACGATCCCTGCCCAGCAGGCCCGTGTCGGCCAGTGGTACTTTACCTCTTCGCTGCTCGGTAAGTTCGTATCGTACGAGGCCTCGGTGGTGCATGCCAACTCCTTTGGCAACCCCGACCTCTCGCTGGTAAAAGGCGTGAAGCTCCACGAGCTGACCAGGAGCATCAAGGCCTACGGCGCCGGGGCAGACGGTATCAATGACTTCCTGGTCAACGATATCTTCGATTCCGACGACGTGCCCGATGTGATCTACCACTCGCAGGGCAACCGTACCGCCGCCGTAAGCAAGGCCGCTTCGGGTTCCTTCTCCGGTCCCGTACAGCCCGCCGCTTACACCAATACGCTGACGGTAACGGCTGCGGCTGCCGGCTGGAACTATATCAAGCTGCCGGATCCGGGCAACCGCCAGTACGAGCTGGTAAGCGTGACCCGCGGCGACGGCCAGGTGATCCCGCTGAACAATGCCTGGCTCAGCTTCGTGACCCTGCCCATCAACCAGCCGCCGGTGTACGAGAACAAGTTCCACTTCGTGGATACGTTCGCGACCACCTCACCGGTGAGCTATACCGTGGTGTGGAAACCCAAAAACCGCAACGTGCCCAAGATCGTACGCATCGAAGGCGCTCCGGAAGGCGTTTCTTCTACACCGGTGCAACACCTGCGGGTCGTATTCGACAAGAGCATCGACGCCGCTACCTTTACCGAGCAAGACCTGACGCTGACCTTCCAGGGCGGCGCCAACAGCATCAACAAAGACGTCACCGTGACCCCGATCGATACCGCCACCTTCGAGGTCGACCTGTCCGCCCTCACTACCGGCAACGGCGCCTATGTCTTCACCGCCCAGGCGGCAGGCGTACAGGATGTCTACGGCATCAACGGCACTAC
>NZ_JBBBEI010000098.1:0-896 GCF_037132455.1 Huijunlia imazamoxiresistens
AACTTCGGTACGATCCCTGCCCAGCAGGCCCGTGTCGGCCAGTGGTACTTTACCTCTTCGCTGCTCGGTAAGTTCGTCTCCTACGAGGCCTCGGTGGTGCATGCCAACTCGTTCGGCAACCCCGACCTCTCCCTGGTGAAAGGCGTGAAGCTCCATGAGCTGACCAGGAGCATCAAGGTGTATGGCACCCAGGACGACGGTATCAACGACTTCCTGGTCAACGATATCTTCGATACCGAGGATGTGCCCGATGTGATCTACCATTCGCAGGGCAACCGTACCGCCAAAGTAGTGCCTGCCCAGGCAGGCGCCTTCTCCGGTCCCGTACAGCCTGCCGCTTACACCAACACGCTGACGGTAACGGCCTCGGCTGCCGGCTGGAACTATATCAAGCTGCCGGATCCGGGCAACCGCCAGTATGAACTGGTGAGCGTGACCCGCGGCGATGGCCAGGTGATCCCGCTGAACAATGCCTGGCTCAGCTTCGTGACCCTGCCCGTCAGCCAGCCGCCGGTCTACGAGAACCGATTCCACTTCGTGGATACCTTCGCCACCACCTCACCGGTGAGCTATACCGTGGTTTGGAAACCCAAAAACCGCAACGTGCCCAAGATCGTTCGCATCGAAGGCGCTCCGGAAAGTGTTTCTTCCACACCGGTGCAGCACCTGCGCGTCGTATTCGACAAGAGCATCAACGCGGCCTCCTTCAACCACGAGGACCTGACGCTGGTCTTCCAGGGCGGCGCCAATATCATCAATTCCTCGGTAGTGGTGACCCCGGTCGATACCGCCACCTTCGAGGTCGACCTGTCCAGCCTTACTACCGGCAACGGCGCCTATGTCTTCACCGCCCAGGCGGCAGGCGTACAGGATGTCTACGGCATCAACGGCACTAC
>NZ_JBBBEI010000099.1:0-869 GCF_037132455.1 Huijunlia imazamoxiresistens
GCCGCCAGCACGCTCCACCATTTGCCGGCATGGTACCATACCTTGGCCTGCGGCTTGTCGGCCGTGTTTTTCATGATGTCCACCGGCACCAGGTCCTGCACCGTGGCAAAGCGGCCCGAAGTGCTTTGCTGCAGCGTATAGGTCTGCCCGCCGGTAAAGCCGCCGAACAGGGCCTGCCCGTCCGCGTCCTTGATGCCCGTACCGCTGGGTTTGACATCCAGCCGCAGGGCACCGGTGCCGGTAGCGGCCCGAACCGTCACATTGTACACCATACCGGTGGAGCCTACCGCCGCCGTCACCGCCAGCGGCCTGCTGGCCAGCACGTCGTTGCCCAGCACCGCCAGCGTGCCGCGGGCATCGCCGCTGACCGTGGTGGTAAAAAAGTCGGTGGCGTCCACCCCGCTCACTTTTTCGGAGAAGTATACCCTAAACGTTATATCCCCCGCCGCGGTGATTTCCGTTGTGGGCGACTGCCGCACGATGCTGTCCACTACCGGCGCCGGGTCGATGGTGTAGCGGGGACCGGTGGCGGGGCCCGGAAGGGCGTTGCCTGCGGCATCGATAATTCCGGTGCCCGCGGCCTTCAGGTCGAGGTGCAGCCGCACGAATTTGGTAATATTGGAAACCGTCACGTCGTAGATGGTGCCGGCGGTACCCTGGGCCAGCACGGCATTGGAAGCCAGGGTGCCGGTCGCCAGGCCGCTGTCGATGACAAGGGTAAAGTCGGTGGGGTCCAGGCCGCTGATGCGTTCGCTGAAGGTCAGCCGGTAGGTGACCGAGGCGCCATGGGCCGATTCGACCGTGGGCTTGTAGCGGTTAAAAGTCAGCAGCGATGGCGCCGTATAATCGAACTGGTAGCTCTGGCCCGT